>NZ_JBDGLI010000007.1:149829-281236 GCF_057655955.1 Pseudomonas sp. Soil_N_39 | reverse complement strand
GAAATACAAAACGCCCGATGCGGTGCATCGGGCGTTTTGAGACTGAAACAGGTGTAAACCTATTTCAGGACTAGACATCTTGGAGCGGGAAACGAGACTCGCATCTGGCGTCCGACCCATTGAAATCTAAGGGGTTTATTTCCTTGCCGAAGCGGAAAAAGACTTAATTTTGGACTCCTTTTTACGCAGTAGCAAGGGTCAAGCAGGCAGGATTCCAGGCTCTGCCATTTCCTTCTATCCGTAGCCAATCGGACGGCAAGCGCCCGATCTGGACAGTTCATTATTTCTTGGATAATTAGATGGAGTCTGCAGTTGCTCCTGCTGTAGCGTCCCTGTGAGTTCAATGGTCCGTATCCGGAAACTGCAACCGACCTAAGCCGCACCCCATCATCAATTCGCTGGCGTTGCCATCCAACGTATGATTGATCGCTCAACGGACTCCTTTCGGTCGGTCGTTCAGCATCTACAAAATAAGGCGTGGATCAGAGAACAGCCGCACCAAACGGATATCGGCTCGGGCGGCCAGCCAACGCTCAGCTGGGAGCTAACTTTGAGACAGAAGTAGCAGCAGCCCTAACCGCTCCTGGCGTCAGACCGCACCATTTACGAAAAGCACGGTTGAATGCGGCTTCCGAGCTGTAGTTGGATCGCTCAGTGATTGACGCAATGCTCAGCGTAGTCTCTGTCAACATCTCGCTGGCTCGAGCCAAGCGCACATGGGAGACGAAGTGCCGCGGCGACATACCGACCGAGGCCATGAAGCGGCTGTTCAACGCCGAGCGGCAAACATGGGCGACCTCGACCAGATCCTGTAGACCCCAGTCCTTTTGAGGTTCCTTGAGCACTGCCGAAATTACCCGAGCGACAGCGGGATCGGCCAGTCCGTTGTAGATAGGCCCCGTATCCGGTTGTGAAGTGGCCTCCTTGAGAGCGATGGTCAGCAACGCCTCGGCTAGCCGGATTGCCGCGGGTTGCGTGACGGACCGACTCCCGCGCTGTACATCCAGCTCGTCATGGATAGCGTTGAGAAATGAACGATGCTTGTCCGCGAACCCCTTGAGCAACATCGGCCCGGGCAGGCCGTTGATCAAAGCGCCTGAGGTTTGCTTGTCGACGAACATAATGACCATGCGCAGCTCGAACAACTCACCGCCGCCGCCATAGTTGACCTGTTGATCAAGCAAAAGGCCAAGTGAAGGGTGGCCTTGGGAATCCGTTACATGAGGCTCCACTTGCGCGGCCATCAAATCACGGATATCAATACAAGGCGTATGGTCCGGCGCCATGATCCGATGATGCGTATGAAAAGGCAGCACCAACATGTCGCCCTGGCAGAAATTCATAGGCTCTACCGGCGCATCGAACGAAACGACGCACTGGCCTCGGTAGGCCTCGTAGATCACGAAGGTATCCGCTCCGTAACGGACATCCACGCCAAAGGGAGCGGTAAGGTTGGCATGGCCCGGCACGGCGGCAGAAAGTCGAATGGAACGAAGGAGAAGATCGAATGCTTCCGAAGGCAAGTAACGCGCCGGATTGGAAAGCGACCACAGTACCTCGTCGCGGTACTTGAAGAGTCCTTGATCAAGCGTTATCGGGTCCTGAGCAATAGCATTGGCTAGCTGAGACATACGCTTTCTCCAGCTGCGACAGCAGCGAGGCATCACGTGCCTGTTTATTGTTGTTACGCCAAACTAACGCACCGCCGCAGAGGCGTCCATCAGCTTTATCAGCAATATGCCCGTCGATGTCCATGGAAAAAGCCGTCAAGCACGCGCACGACAAAGCCGGTAACTCTGCACCGGCCTTGTCGAAAAACGTGACGCAAATGGTCTCAGAAGACTTTCCAACCCATGATCATCACTAGGCTGTAACCCGAGAAGGTGTTTTCTGCATCGTAGTTGGCCGCCGCTTTTACCTTGAGCTGGCTACCGAGGCTCGGCAGAAACACGCTGACCACCGGGCCGACCGAGCCTGACGAAAACTTGCTGTCGTTGGTTCGCAGACCATTGGGCAGCTTGTCGCCGTCAATCTGCTTGGCTTGCTGTCCGGCAAGGCCGACCTGCCAATTTCCATAACGCTCGGTAATCGCCCAGTCCAGATTGACCACTGTCCCGGCGTCGAAATCGGTGTCATGGTTTTTTTGCGGCATAGAGTAGAACAACCGAGCACTGAATTCGGTTCCATCGCCCCCCAACGAATATTTCGGACCGGTCAGGTAGCTCACGGCCAGGTTCGGCGAAACGATCCAGGTGTTGCCACCGGTATTGACCGGCTCGTGCTTGTCATAACTCCCAGTGGGCATCGTGATGCCAAGACCACCACCGATGGTCAGGCCGTAAGGCAACGGCGCAAGTCCGGCATTGCCCGCCTCGCCTCCACCCAAGTACTTGCTCCAGAAGAACAGGTCGCTATAGATATCGGCGGCGCCAGAACTGCAATGGCGCTCGCCAAAACGAATGCAGCGGCGACCGTAACCGAACTGTGCCGAAGTGGCGACGCTGCCGCCGAATATCTTGGCGTCGTAGACGTAGTTGAACCCGACCACGCCGGCCGACGCATCAAAACCGGTGTCGAGCGGCACCTTGTCACCGTTGACGTCCCGGAAGTCATCGGAGGTCACGCCGATGTAACCGGCGCCCATGTAGAGCCCCGGCTGTGGGGGCAGATAAGCGGCGCCGATGTCGGTCCCACCAATCGGGCCACCATAGATGGGTGTCTCGCCGGCCAGTGCGGTGCTCATTATGAAAGCGACTGTCAGTCCAGCCAGAGCAGGAACGAAACGTAGTGTGGGTTGTACGCGCATGGAAGTTACCTCGATTATTATTTTTGTTTTGTTGCACCGGTCACAGGCGTTGGCGACCAACAGCGATGCGTCGTGGAACACCTCGCTACAACCTGCCCGGTACCGTTACCCGCTCGTTATTGCGCGTCTTGAATCCTCATTGCGGCTTTTGGGAACAACGCCAGGGCATTGCGGCCGATCTGCTCGATTTGCTCGCGCCGTAGTCCACTGAACGCCAGCAACTGCTGGATATTGGCGATGGCCGTGTGCTCGGTCGTACAGGGCGCCCCGCAATCCGAGCCGTACACCAGGTGTTCGGCGCATGTCATCGCAAGACCCGCCGACAGGCTCTGCTGCGATCCGGTCATCGCGGTGTCCAGATAAAGCGCCGCCAGTTGCTCGCGCATCTCCTGCTGGGATATGCGTTGCGGGTTGGGCACCCAGGACTCATTGCCGAGCAGAATCAAGCGTCCCGACAACGCCGGCAGCGCACCACCACAATGGGCGAGGATGAAGCGGATCGACGGGTAGCGCCTGAACATCCCGGCATAGAGCATGTCAGTGATAACACTGGCGGTCTGATAGGCAACCTCCAGCAATACGCCGGGTCGGGAGAACTGCCCCGGCACGGCGTGGTCAGGGTGTACGAACACCACCGCTGCGCGCTCATCGAGCGCGGCCCAAAGCGATTCCAGGCGTGGATCGGAGAGAAATACGCCGTTGTACTGGCAATACACCGCAAACCCATCGGCATCCAATGCTTCGGCCCGTGCCAGTTCCCGCAGAGCGGCTTCGGTATCGTCGGTGGGTAGGCCAGCCAGCAGGCCGAAACGGGCCGGGTGTCGGGCTACCCATTCAGCGCCGTAGCGGTTGCTCGCTTCCAGCGCCGCGTGGCTGGTCGGCACCAAGCTGAGCATCTGCATGCTGATGCCGACCTTGTCCATGTAGGCAAGACGGTCGTCCAACGACCAGTCCGGTGGCTGCTCGCCCGACCAGTGATCCTGTTGCAGGGCCTGCCACATCGCCGAACGTTGCTCGACCGAGCGCGGCGGACTGAAGTGCGCATGGACATCGATCCACGCGTCGACCAAGGTTTTACTGCTCATCATCAGGCTCTCCAGGATTCAGCCGTGCGCTGCGCGCGCAAGGTCAGGCCGCTGCGGCACCTGCTCGCTATCCGAGGCATGCCCCGTATCGAGCAATTGCGCCATGACCGACGGTAATTCAGCGGCGCCGGCCGAACTCTGCGCACGCCAGGCAACATGTCCGTCCGGCCTGACCAGCACGGCGCCATCGCTGCCCGTACCGCGCACACGCGCCCAGTAGCCCAGGGGGTCACGTACGGCGCCGAAACGGCTATCGATCTGTATGACGTTCACCCGCACACCTGTGCCGAGCAGGGCTGCTTGCGCCGCCTCGAACCAGGCGCCGCCGCCGCGGCCAGTGAGCAGTACGAACTGACCGCGTCCGACCAGATCCAGCGTGGAGATACGCCGCCGTCCCTTCTCGATCCATGCGTGCGGCAGACGCGCGCCTGGCCAGGTCGTTGGCATGTAGGCGACGTCTGGATGACCATCGAGTTGTGGCTCTTGCGAACCGTCGTCTACCCGCGCGCCAGCCCGATAGCGATACCCCAGCTCGATTCCCAGCGCGTTGAAGGCCGGGTCCAGCACCTCTTCTTTGAGCCGTTCGAACCCAGCGCGTCGGGCATCACCTTCCGGACTGTCCTCATGCAGTTGGAGCAGCGAATTCTTGACCTCGTCTGGCGTGGCGCCAGGGCTGACACCAAGGAACTCGGAATAGAAGCGGCCCCAGAAGCCCATCGCCGAATCCCAGGCACGATTGACGATACGCTCGCCCACCGGCTGACGCTCCAGCTCATAGCTCTGAAGCAGTTCGGGCCCGGCTTTGCCTTCCAACAGAAGCTTGAGTTTCCAGGCCAAGTTGTAGCCGTCAGCAACCGACGTATTGGAGCCAAGGCCATTCATCGGGGGATGACGATGTACCGCGTCGCCCATGCACCACACCCGCCCTTCGCCGTAGCGGGTGGCCCACATTTTATTCATGGTCCAGCGCGACACACCCTTGATGACGATATCGACGGTGCTATCGCCGATGACGGATTGCACTCGATTGCGGAGGGTCTCGGGATCACCATCGAAGGTCATGCCTGGCGGCATGGTCCAGCCGGCGATCCACTCGTCCCAAGGGGCGACGTTGACAAAGGTGGCCCCGTTATACATATCGGTAGACCAGAACATGGTCCCTGGGCGATGAGCGCAATAACGTGCCAGATCACCCTTGAACCAGACGTAGATGACTTCACCGATCCCCGCATCGCCGCCTACGCCCATCTGTCCTTCGAACGGCAGGGCCAACTCCTGGGCCACCTTGCTGCGGGCACCGTCGGCCCCGAGCAGGTAATCGGCACGTACCGTGTAGCTCACGCCACTGTGTACTTCGACGACCGTTGCAGTTACGCCCTGAGCATCCTGCACGAAGGATTCGAGCTTGTGACTGAAGCGAAGATCGGCGACACCCGCGTCCTCGATGGCCTCGATCAGCACCGGTTCCATGATGTTCTGCGGGATATTGCACATGCCGCAGGGACTCGCTTGAGCGTAACGTGCCGCGTGTTCTTCCCCGGCGCCCCATGCTTCGGAGCGATACACTTCCGGGCCTGCCATGGTGGTGATCCAGGCATTGCTCCACATGCCCTCGGCTGGAGTCGCCTTGGCTTTCACCGCCTCTTCGATGCCAAGGTCGCGGAAGATCTCCATGGTGCGCTGATTGGTGATGTGCGCACGTGGTGTGTGGGCCGCCCCGGGAAACATCTCCAAGACCATATGAGGAACACCATAACGACTCAGCGCCAGGGAGAGGGTCAGCCCCGCCGGGCCGGCCCCCGCGATCAGAACGGGTGTACTCAAGTCGTACGGAGCCTTCACGGTAGAATTGTTCATTACCGAGTTCCTATTCATTTTGTTGTTTTTTCCCGTAGCGGGATTTCTAGAAAAGTACGGTCTGAAGATCAGCCCGGCCGGCTATGCACGGTGGTTGAGGCACTGTGTTTCAGCAGATCCAGCGCCACGTCGACAATCATGTCCTCCTGACCACCCACCATCCGTCGCTTGCCCAGTTCGACGAGAATGTCGAGGGTCTTGACGCCGTACTTCTCGGCAGCCACTTCGGCATGGCGCAGGAAACTGGAGTAGACGCCGGCATAACCCAGGCCGAGCGTTTCCCGGTCAACACGCACCGGGCGATCCTGCAGCGGGCGCACCAAGTCATCAGCGGCATCCATTAGCTGATACAGCTCGGTTCCGTGGTTCCAGCCCATCCGCTCTGCTGCGGCAATGAAGACCTCCAGAGGCGCGTTACCAGCACCGGCGCCCATGCCGGCCAAGCTGGCATCGATGCGGTCGCAGCCCTCTTCCACCGCCACGATGGAGTTGGCCACGCCCAGGCTGAGATTGTGGTGTGCGTGCATGCCGGTCTGGGTTTCGGGGTTCAGCGTTGCCTTGAAAGCTCGCATGCGGTCGCGGATGTCGTTCATGTTCATGGCGCCGCCTGAGTCGGCCATGTAAATGCATTGCGCGCCGTAGCTTTCCATCAGTTTGCCCTGGCGGGCCAGCTCTTCGGGCGGGATCATGTGGCTCATCATTAGGAAACCGACGGTGTCCATGCCAAGCGAGCGGGCGTATTCGATGTGCTGTCTGGAAACGTCCGCTTCGGTGCAATGGGTGGCCACGCGCACGGTGCGGGCGCCGGCCTCGTAAGCGGCCTTGAGGTCGTGCACGGTGCCGATGCCCGGCAGCAACAGCACCGCAATACGCGCATGTTCGATGACGTCGGCAGCCGCTTCGATCCATTCCAGATCGCTGTGCGCGCCGAAGCCGTAATTGAAGCTGGAACCTTGCAGGCCATCGCCGTGGGTCACCTCGATAGAATCGACACGGGCCTTGTCCAACGCGCGAGCGATATCCTGCACGTTCTGGATCGAGTACTGGTGACGGATCGCGTGACAGCCATCGCGCAAGGTCACGTCGCAGATATAGAGTTTCTTGCTCATGCCGAGACTCCCATCGAATGCGCCATGCGCTCGGCGGTCGCCAGCGCAGCGGAGGTCATGATGTCGAGGTTACCGGCGTAGGCCGGCAGATAATGAGCGGCGCCTTCCACTTCGAGGAAGATCGACGTTTTCAGGCCGCTGAAACGGCCGTGACCGGGGATGTGCAGGGGCGCCGAGTCGGGAATCACGTCGAACTGCACCTTCTGCTTGAGGCGATAGCCCGGCACGTAGGCCTGCACGGCGGCGGTCATTTCCTCGATGCTGGCGCAGACCCTGGACTGATCCGATGCTTCGCTGAGCACGAACACCGTGTCTCGCATCATTAATGGTGGCTCGGCCGGGTTCATGATGATGATCGCCTTGCCCTTGGCCGCGCCACCGATAACCTCGATGGCCTTGCTGGTAGTCTCGGTGAACTCATCGATATTGGCGCGCGTGCCAGGGCCGGCGGATTTACTGGCGATCGAGGCGATGATCTCGGCGTAATGCACTTTGGCCACGCGAGACACCGCCGCCACCATCGGGATGGTGGCCTGGCCGCCGCAGGTCACCATGTTGACGTTGAGTTGGCCCAGGTTCTGCTCCAGGTTCACCACCGGCACGCAATACGGGCCGATGGCGGCAGGCGTCAGGTCGATCAGCCGGATCCCCGGCTTGATGCGGCGCAGAAAAGCATCGTTCATGACGTGGGCGCCGGCCGAAGTGGCATCGAAGACGAAATCGATGTCCCGGAAGACCGGCAGGCGAGTCAGACCTTCCACGCCCTCATGGGTCGTGGCGACACCCAGTCGAGCCGCGCGAGCCAGGCCGTCGGAGCTTGGGTCGATGCCGACCATGGCGGCCATTTCAAGATACTTGGCGTTGCGCATGATCTTGATCATCAGGTCAGTGCCGATATTGCCCGAGCCGATGATCGCTACTTTGGCGGTTTTCATCAGACAGACTCCCCATAAGTGAACGACACCGCACCCAAGCCACCGATCTTCGCCATGATGTGGTCGCCGGGGGCCAGGGTGATCATCGGGCCCAGTGCTCCCGTTAGCACCACGTCGCCAGCGCGCAACGGCTCACCGGCAGCGGCCAGTGTCCTTGCCAGCCAGGCAGCGGCATTCAACGGATGTCCCAGGCACGCCGCACCAGCCCCTACCGAGGCGACCGCTCCGTTGACCTCCAACACCATGCCGCAGGTATACAGATCCAGTTCGTCGAGCGAACAGGCCTGCTTTCCCAGGACGAAACGTGCGCTTGAACCGTTGTCGGCGACGGTGTCAGCGAAGGTGATCTTCCAATCGGCGATACGGCTGTCGACGATCTCGATCGCGGCAAACGCGTGATGCGTCGCGGCGGCGATGTCGTCCGGCGTCGCGGTGAGGCTGGTCACGTCTGCCCCCAGCACCAACGCCACTTCGGCTTCAGCCCTAGGCTGCAACATGGCGTCGCAGTCGAGCACTCCGCCATCGATCAATTGCATGTCTTCGAACAGAACGCCGAAATCCGGCTGGTTCACACCGAACTGTTTCTGCACCGCCAGGGACGTCAGGCCCACCTTGCGGCCCACGATGCGGCGTCCCCGCTCTACCCAATAGCGAGTGTTGATGGCCTGCACCGCATACGCGCTTGTCGCGTCATCGGGAGCGAGGCCGTCGCGCAGGGGTGCGATGGGGCCCAGTTGATAGGCGGCACGCAGACGCTGGGCCAAAGAGGAATGGTCAGTCATCGCTCTGCTCCAGGAAACCGTGCACCAGCGTATTGAACTCGCTGGCTTTTTCCAACTGAGCCCAGTGGCCGCATTGTGGGAATACGTGCAGGCTCGCGTTGGGCAACAAACGCATCAGCAGCAAACTGGTGTCCCAGGGAATGACACGGTCTTCCTTGCCATAAATCAGCAGCGTGGGGTTCTGCAGTGGCGAGCCCACCAGGCGCTCCCACAGATTGAGCATCGGATGGCCCTTCCACTCGCGCGGCTTGAGAAGATCCGGATGAGTAGCCGCCTGATAACGCGCTTCGATCAGTTCAGGCGTCACCATCGACTGGTCGTACACCATGATGCGTACCGCTGCTTCGAGCTTCTCGCGAGTCGGACCTTCGCCTTGATAGAAGGCGCCCAGGATCTTGATGCCTTCGGTCATCATCGGCGTGAACATGGTCGGCGAACCGCCAGGCCCCATGAGCACCAGCTTTGCGACCAGATCAGGCCGTTTCATCGCCATGGTCATGGAAATCGTGCCGCCCATGGAATTGCCGATGAAGTCGGCCCTTTTCACGCCTAGCTTGTCGAGCGCCTGGGAAAAAACTTCCGTATAGAAGTCCGTGTCCTGGTAGGCGCTGAGAGGCTTGTCCGATTCGCCATAGTGCGGCGCATCGAAGGCGATGACCCGGTAAGTTGCAGCGAAGGCCGGCAGGTTGGTCCGGTAGTTGCTCCACGCCGACGCCCCAGGTCCTCCCCCGTGCAGCATCACCAGCACGCGGTCACCTACCTCGGTGTCGTGGTAATGAATATTGAGGCCATTAATTTCAATGAAACGTGAAGTGGTTTCAGCAGTGTGAATAGTCATGGTGGTGATCCTTCGTTACTTGGGCGCTTGAAACTGAGCTGGCATGTGGAATTCGTGTCCCCAGCTGCTGTTGGTGGGGTAATGGGTCACGTGCCAGGTTTCGTCGTCGATCTGGATGCCACCCCAACCGATTTCCACTGACCAGCCAGACGGCGTCAGGACGTAGAACGAGAACATGTTGTCGTTAACGTGCCGTCCAAGGTCGATAAGGATGTGGGCCCCGGCCGCACGTGCGCGGCTATAGGCGAAACCCACTTCGTCGAGCGAGTTCATTTCCAGAAGAATGTGATGCAGGCGTGGGCCATGGGTTGGCGGCATGTCGACGATGGCGAGGGAGTGATGACGTTCGTTCACCCGCATGAACATCGCCTCACAGTTGACGCCTGAAATGATCAATGAGTCGGTGCGCTTGAAGCCCAGCACCTTTTCATAGAAGTCGATCTGAGCGGAGTATTGAGTGGTCGAGAGCACCAGATGCCCCAGACCTTGTTCCTGAGTCAGGAATGGGCGCGCACCGACCGGCGACACGAATGGCTGATTGGCAAGTATCGTAGGTCCGTAATGGGCTTCGATCAGCACACCGTCGATATCCCGGAAGCGAATCATTTCCCGCACTGCTAACGCTTGTGCGTTGTGCACTTCCTCAAAGGGAATCTGCGCAGCGCGCAGAGCGTTACGCACGTTGTCTAGATCTTCGCTGCAGCGACATTCCCAACCCACGTAAGCGACATCATCATGATCACCGGGATGAATGATAACCCGACGCTGATGGAGGTCGGCGCGTAACACCAAAGAGCCATCCTCCAGCTCCTCACCGATTTGCAAACCCAGCACCTCGGGCGCAAATTTCTTCCACGCGCCGATATCGCGTGCGGTAAATCCGATATAGCCAAGGGTATCGATGCCCGACATGGTGGCTCCTCTTCGCATCATTATTCTTGTAGTGCGAGCCGTCTCGTTTGACGGCGTCTGAGGAGGAGTCTGCTGTATGGGCCAGCACCGGGTCATTACCCGATCTACCGTTGTTCTTGATCAACCGTACGCACGACGCATCACCGTAGAAAAACTTTTCAGGCGCGGCTGACCATAACGATGGGACATGAATGAGGTGCCGACATGACCCAAGAGTCAGCAGAAAACAAGTGAGCGTTTATGACAGAGCACTATAAGTGCCGCGGCAGACATGGTTATGGGATGGCGGAGTCATGGCCGGCCGCAACTCGCCTAGCAAATGCCATCTTTTCACTGTTGAAGCGGCTGCTGTTCTTAATATCGACATCAAGAATGGCGCGCCCCCAGCACTGCCCCTCGATGCACGCCCATTGGTCGAATAACCCTAATCGTGTTGTCCAGACAACTGACGCGCAAGGCCGTTGCGCGAGCGGGGCCAAGGCTCATTGCGCAGCTAACAAATGAACTTAATGAATGATCCCACTGAAATGTTCAAACATTCAGCGGGCAATCTATCCAGCGCTAAGGCATTTCTCATGCAATCGGCATAGGGGACGGCCTTTCACAGGCCGTTCCCCTGCCACACCACCCGGCATGCGGGTCCGCACCGGGCGGTTCTCATGCAGTTGCTCAAGGCGCACTCGACTGTCGTGCCGCCATACAAGGTAGGAATCGCCCGTCCCTGATCATCCTGGATTGGGCTGAAGCGTGCATTGCCGTGCACACCGGGATTGAATTGATCTGGCTGATACTTATCTTGATGCACACGATGGAGCACGGCGCCCTTGGCAAGCACCGTGAGAGTCACGTGCAGCGTAGCCGCGGGAACCGGGGTGATGGACGCCGCCAAATCGGTGGCCGGTGTCGCCATGTTATCGCTGGACTCGGTACGCTGCTTAGCCATGGACAATGCCCTGGATCTCATCCAGTGCGGCAGCAATCACCCGATCAGGCGCCGATGCCAGCAGGTCCTGGGGCCTTTTACCACCCAGAAAGCTGTTATCTGACCGGAACCAGTAAGCCAGCCCCCAGCCGTCCTTGTGGCCACCGAAAGCCTCAATGACTTTGGCTAACGCCTTGAACGGCCGATAGCCCGCGTCCGGATCCAAGCCGTAACCCGGGAAATAGTCGACCCCACCATGATTGATAGCGAAGATCTGACCTTGCTTTTTCCACTTGTTGGGCTGGGCACTCGGGTTTCGGGTACTCAACTGGGCCACCTGCGCGATATCTGCGGAGGTCAACCAGTCACCGCTCTCCAGCACTGCTTTACGGGCTTGTACCAGCATCGCCGCTTCCTTGAGCAGACGAGGCGAAGGCGGCTTACGCGTCACAAACGCCTCGGCAAGGCGCTCCAGTGCCTTCGGATCCTGACGCTCCTGCAGCACCTCATACATCGAGGAGGCCACATGGGCAAAGTTTTCCGCCAACGCTTCAAATACGCCGAGCTTGATACGATCGAAAGACACGACCAGCACTCGATCCGCATGTGAGCGGCTCAAGCTAGCCCGCGCCTCCTTGGGCGTACCCACTAAGGTGGAGACGCCCGACTGCTCTGTAACGCTCATTGAAAATTTCCTCACCAGTTATCTACGCTATCTAATCCTAGCATATCTTGGATAACCCTAGCTCTAACCTAACAAGAAGCGCTCTCTCAACACAACTTTTCGTAGCAGCACACTGGCAAATGGGCGCATTGAGCAATACCCTGCCCGTACCGCCCCAACGTTACGAGCTGAAACATGTCAGGGATTGCCATATTTGAAAGCCCACGTTGGCTACGAGATCTTCTGCGCTTCTTGCCGCTGAAGAGCCAATTCGTCCTGTCAGGCAACATCCGCGACCTGCAAGCCTGTGAAGTGGCGCCGGGCACGGTGACCGCGCAGAGCTTCAACCAAACCCTCTGCAATGCCCTGCTCGATGCCGGCTACACCCAGGTCATCGCCTGGGAACCCGTGTCCGGTTTCCGCGCAATCGACAAACCCGGCTCCGCCCCTGAAGCCGGCCAGACGTTGCTTCAGGAACTTGGCTTGACTCCGGTCAATGGCGTAGCACCCGCAGGTATCGATCTGCTGGGCGCCACCCTGCCACGGCTGGTGGGTCGTGCTGGCGAACCTATCGCGCTGATCATCGATTTCGCCTCACGCCTGGTGGTTCGCAACGACTCCCTAAGCGCTGCTGAACACCAACTCTTCACCCAGGCCCTGGTGCAATCCCATCAGGCTCGCAGCCGTCCGGCCACAGAGTTGCGCAAACCGTTCTTCAACACCCTGCTATGGCTGGTGGAAAAAGAAGGCGATTTGCCCGACTGGTTGCTGGTCGACAACCCACGCCTGCGCCACATTCCCGTGTCCAAACCCGATCAATTGTCCCGCCGTGCGTTGGCACCGGCGTTGCTCAAAGGGCTCAGTGGCAGCCAGGGCGCCGGCGAAGGGGTCATGCACCAGGCTGTGGAAGCCTTCGTCCAGAACACCGAGGGATTGCTGCTGCTCGATCTCAGCGCCATTGCGCAACTGGCACGGGTCGAGGGTGTCGCCATGGAGCAGATTGCCGATGCGGTGCGCCGCTACAAAATCGGTGTCACCGAGGACCCGTGGCTGAAGATCGACCGTCAGCGTATCCGGCATGCGGACGCGCTCGTCCACCAGCGGGTCAAAGGCCAGGAGCATGCGGTGACGCACATGCTCGACATCGTCAAGCGTGCGATGACAGGCGTCGGCGCCAGTCGCAAGGGCAACCGTCCACGGGGCGTAGCCTTTCTCGCGGGGCCGACCGGCGTGGGCAAGACCGAACTCGCCAAAACTATTACCAGCCTGCTGTTCGGCGACGAAAGCGCATACATCCGCTTCGACATGTCGGAATTCAGCGCCGAGCATGCCGATCAACGCCTCATCGGCGCACCGCCCGGCTACGTCGGCTATGACGTCGGCGGTGAGCTGACCAATGCTATCCGCGAGAAGCCATTCAGCGTGGTGTTATTCGATGAAATCGAAAAAGCCCACCCACGGATTCTCGACAAGTTCCTGCAAATACTCGACGACGGAGTGCTGACTTCAGGCCGCGGTGATCGGGTGTACTTTTCGGAGGCCCTGATCGTGTTCACTTCCAACCTGGGAATCTATCGCCAGGGTGACAATGGCGAACGCGTTGCCAACGTCCTGCCGGGCGAAGCCTTCGAGCAAGTCCAGGACAAGGTGCACAGCGAGATCGACCGGTATTTCAAGCTCGTGCTCAACCGGCCGGAAATCCTCAATCGAATCGGCGAGAACATTATCGTCTTCGACTTCATTCGCGAAGGCGTTGCAGTGCAGATCTTCGAACAGATGGTCAACGCCACCTTCGATGACCTGCTGGGACAGAACCTGTTTATCGAATTGGCCCCCCAGGCACGCCAGACACTGCACAACCTCTGTCTGCAGGACCTGTCCAACGGTGGCCGGGGCATTCGTAACCAGTTAGAGGCACGCCTGCTCAATCCCCTGTCGCGGGCACTGTTCGATCAGGACGCGCAACCGGGCGAGCACTTCACGATCACCGAGTTGGACATCACCGGACTGAAGATGGAACGTCGCTGAACATGGACCTTAGCCTGTCGCGCATGCATTTTCCTGTCACTACCCTCGGCCCAGGGCGGCGTATTGGCATCTGGTTCCAGGGCTGCAGCATCCGCTGTCCAGGCTGCATCTCTGCCGATACTTGGGGCCCCGGGCACCGACGCTTGTCGCTGGAGCAACTGCTTGAACAGATCACCCCCTGGCTGCTCGAGGCCGAAGGAATCACCATTTCCGGAGGGGAGCCGTTCGACCAGTTCGACGCCCTGCGATCGCTGCTCGAAGGCCTGCGTCGGCTCAGCGAACTCGACATCCTGGTCTACAGTGGATACTCCCTGGAGCAACTCGACGAGCCGTTGTTCCAGACCAAGGGCTTGATAGATGCCTTGATCAGCGACCCCTATATCGAAGCACTCAGTCAGACCATGGCCTTGCGCGGCAGTGACAATCAACGTCTGAGCCTGCTCACGCCACTGGGCCGGGCACGCCTGGGTCATTACGAACGCCTGCTCGAACCCACCGACAAGGCGCTGGACCTGATGTTTGACGAAAGTGGCAGCGTTTGGATGGCCGGCATCCCACGACGTGACGACCTGTTGCGCTTACGCGATCTGCTGCATGAACAAGGCCATCATTTACAGATCAGCGCACACGCGTCGCGACGCCGCTGAGTGGAGCACACCCCATGATACGTTTCTGCCCCAACTGCAAAACCGAGCGCGCCCTCCAGGAAATGTTCTGCGAAGGGCTCATTCAGGAACAACCCTGCGGCTGGGACCTCGCTGGCGAACCCATTCATGCCGCCGGCTGGCGGCCGCATGCCGTCGTCACGGAGCAAACCCTCCCGCCGGTCAGTCCGACTCAGGGGAATGCCCCTGACCTGCTCTGCGAAAATGGGCACCCGATGGTCGATGGCGACCTGATGTGCCTTGAATGTGGCAGCTCACCTGCGCAAGCAACGTCCTACGACGCCCGGCCAGACAGCAGCGAACCAGAGGGTATCCCCCAGAGCCTGATCGATGGTTGGCGCCTGATCCGTCAGATCAGCAGCACCGACGGTGTGCGAGAGCGCTACCTCGCCGAGCACGAGGAAACCGCGCAACAGGCGGTCCTGACCCTGTATCGACCCGGCGCCGAACCGGACCCGGCGATCTATGATGTGATCCGCCGACTGCCACGCGAGCACGTACCCGAAATCATTGCCACCGGCCGCTGGGATGACCGTGCCTATGAGGTCATTGAAGAACTCACCGGCGGGACCCTGGCAGAACTTGGCAGCGTGATCCGCGACAGCGACAGCGTGCACCATGTGGTCAACGAACTGGGCCTGGCGCTGCATGCTTTCAACGAGGCTGGCCTGCGCCATCGTGACCTGCGCCCAGCCAGCCTGCTGGTGCGTTCCCGCGAACCGCTGGACCTGGTCATCAGCGGCTTCGGCTCGGCACGCCTGTCCGAGTTCGACCTGGACATCGTATCGCCACTGGAAACCAGCCGCTACATGGCACCCGAAGCCATCGCAGGCGGCGTTGCGGCTGCCTCGGACTGGTGGAGCCTGGGTATGATCCTGCTCGAGCAACTAACCCAGGGCGCTTGCTTCGACGGCATCAATGCCAATGCATTTCTTATTCACGTGCTGGCCAACGGAGTACCGATCCCCGACAACCTCGACCCGCGCCTGAACCTGCTGCTGCGAGGTCTGTTGGCACGCGACCGTCATCAGCGCTGGCAATGGCCGCAGGTCGAAGGCTGGCTCAACGGTATTATGGTCGAGGCTCCGGCCTCTTCCGTCCAGCAAACGGACGATGGTGAAGGCGCGACCCTACTGCTGGGCGAGCGCCGCTTCCACAAGCCCGGCGTATTCGCCCTGGCGGCAGCCCAGGCGGATAACTGGCAACAGGCCTTGGACCATTTGCTGCGCGGTGTGATCGTGACCTGGACCGAGCAGGTCGGTCTCGCCCCTTCTCTGGTCGCTGGCTTGCGTCAGGTCGTTCAGCACGAAGGGATTGAGGACGACTTCCGTTTAATGCTGGCGCTGAGAATCCTCAATCCGGAAATCCCGTTGATTCATCGTGGTGACATCGTCACACCAGGATGGCTACTGGAGCACCCACTGGAAGGCTATCGCCTGATCAGCGGGTCGGTCCCGGACCTGCTTGAGCAATTGCAGACCGACAACTGGCTGTCGCGTCTCAAATCCCGCGCCGAAAACGTACGTCAGCGTGCCCTGCACCAACACATCGAGTTGGTCGAAGAGCAACTGCGGATATTCCTGCTATCGACCTCGCGCGCCAAGCTGTCCACGCAATGGCAAGAGCGCCAACGCCTGTTTCCAGACACCGACCATCCGGGACTGTCCTCACTGTCGGAGCGCCGGGTGATCGCCGAAGAAGATCTGATCGTGCTGCTCAGCGCGGCGATCAGTCAGTTCCGTTCGGGGGCCTCGATAGTAGAGTCCGCCGCCGAGCTGGCCAGAGCTGCCGATGTCGGTTGGTTCGACTCCGAAGCGGCGACCCAACTGCTGTTGCATTCGCGACTTGAGCTGTACCGCAGTGTCGATGAGCGCATCCAAGGCTTTGCCCGTTGTGGCGTGCCGGTAGTGGACGAGTGGGCCGAGCAGTTCCGCCTGGAGCGACGTATGCCGTTGGCTCAGGCACTGGTGTTGCTGGCTATTCCGTCCAGTCATTGGCTGGAACCACAGAAACAGCAGTACGTCTCACAGATTCTCGACTTCTTCGAGAAGAAGGTGGTGACCGCAGTGATGCGCGGGCCACTGGTGCGTATGAGCATCGGCAAGACCACCGCACGGGTCGACATCAGTGAACTGAACAGCGAGCGCAGTCCGGCCGCGGCTTTGCTCGATCACCTGCTGCAACGTAATGCCCGGGCAGTGAACCTAGACCCAGAGAGTTTTCAGCTCAACGGCCAGCTGGAATCGCGCCTGCATGCCCTGTACCGGCAAAGCGCGCTGTACAAACGCGACACCGGTATCGACGGCCTGTACCTGGGCTTCCCTTTCCTGCTCAATCGCGACCCTCGCGGCACCACGCGTACGCGGATCATCCCGCTCCTACTGTGGCCAGTGAAACTACTGCTGGAGCTGGGTTCTCGTGGTCACGCCGCCTTGGCGTTTGACAGTGAGCGTGAAGAAGTGCGACTCAACCCGGCGTTGGAAAGCGTGCTCGGCGCCGAAACCTGCAAACGCTGGCGCAAGACCGCCGATGAACTGCTCGGCCGCTCGTCAATTCGTGCGGCGGATGTGATGGACGCCTTCGGCATGCTCGCCACCATCCGCTCACGCACCCTTGGCAACCTGCCCGCGAGCACCGTGGAGATCGCGCCCTACCAAGACGAGCTGGACTGCGCGGCGGTGCTGTTTCACGTGACCTTCATGGGGCAAGCCATTGGTGAAGACCTGCGCCAACTGAAAACCCTGTCGCCCGCCGGTACCGGCCTGGAAACGGCGTTGCGCCTCAAGACCGCCGATGAAACCACGCACGCGGCACCACCAAGCGAGCTGCAACGCTACTTCACCGTGGCCAGCGATCCCTCCCAGGAAGCGGCCGTGATCCAGGCCCGACAAAGCCCGGGACTGCTGGTCGAGGGGCCGCCCGGAACCGGCAAGAGCCAGACCATCGTGAACATGGTCGCCGACGCCATCGGCCGCCAGCGCAGCTTACTCATCGTCTGTCAGAAGCATGCTGCGCTGGAGGTCGTGTACAAACGCCTGGTCGCCGAAGGCCTTGGCCAACGCATCGTCATGCTCAATGACGTCAACCGCGACCGCGAACCCGTCATTCGCAATATTCGCGAACAACTGGAAAGCCTGTTCACGAACGGCAGCCAGCCGCAGGGCTGGCAGCGCCAGCGCGAACAGGTCGCGGCCCGCATCGAGGCCCTGGAGGGCGAGCTCGACCGCTTCCACCAGAGTCTGCATCGCCTGGATGAAAATACCGGCCTCAGTTATCGCAGGCTGCTCGGCGAGTTGATTGAATTGGAATCCGGCCCGGCCCCGCTCGAGTTTCCGGCCCTGCGCCAACGCCTGGCCTCCCTGGACCTCGCTAGCCTGACCCGTTTGGAGGAAAGCTGCGCCCCTCTGATTCGCCTGTGGTTGCCCGCGCGCTACGAAGGCAGTCCATTGGCCCAGTTGCAGTCGTTCGCCGCCGACCGGGCGACCTTGCAGGCTTTCACCGACAATCTGCACAGCTTCACCCAAGCCGAACACAACCGTCAGGCCACGCTGCAAGCACACCCTGCCAGCTTCGAAATCGACGACCCGATGCCGTACCGTAACTGGATAGCGGCCCATGTCGCAGCCCTGCTCGACCTGAAGCAAGAGCAACGTCTGCGCCTTGCGCGGTGACTACCGCTTTTCCGCAGCCGCGAAGCGGGCCCACCCCCACGGGGAGAGTCGATTCTCGGCGAACTACAGCAACTGGACCAGCAACTCGGCCAACTGGATCAGGACCACTACGCCCCCGCCTTGTCACCGGCCCTCTGCCTGCTCGAAAACAAGGCCCTCAGGCATCTGGATCAAGACTGTACCAAGGTTATGGCTGCCCGGTCCTGGTTGGCGAACATCAATCCGCTGCATCTGCTGCGGCGCAAGCGACT
Source organism: Pseudomonas sp. Soil_N_39 (assembly GCF_057655955.1). NCBI lineage: Bacteria > Pseudomonadati > Pseudomonadota > Gammaproteobacteria > Pseudomonadales > Pseudomonadaceae > Pseudomonas > Pseudomonas sp. Soil_N_39. The sequence goes on along the minus strand of NZ_JBDGLI010000007.1, from coordinate 262,711 downwards.
GCGCAACTTCCTTCAGGACCAGGGGGAAAGCCGTGTTAGTGAAGCGCTACCAACCCTACAGGCAGCCATCCGCATTGAAAGCCAGTGGCGACCATTGCGCGCCGAGCTGAGCACCCTGCACCAGGCGTTGGAACTGGAAGCTGTGAGTCGGCAAGCCTGCCTGGAATTGATCAGCTTCGTGAAGAGCGACATCCGTCACCTGCTGGAAATCCAGGCGCTGGCCATGGCGTTGGCGCAATCGCCTCGCGCCCGGCAGGCCGACGAGGCCGCCCTCGCCGGCGACAAACAACATCTCGAGGCGTTGCTCAGCGATCTCGATGCTTCGCTGATGCGCCATGGCGTTCGCCAATCCAGCCTCGAGCAACTCAAGATCCTCGGCGACTGGCTGGGCGATGAGCTGGTGCAGCAACTGCAGCACGCCATCGAGCACAATCTGAGCAATCAACTGTCTCTTGATCGGCTGCATGAAGCGCTGCCCTTCCTGGCCGCCTACCAGGCATTCCGCGGGCGCGCCACTCAGTTGACAGCAGCCGACCTCGAGCTGCTCGCATTGCTGCGCCAACGCCAGGAACAGTTGGACAACATTGCGCCCGAGCAGCTTGAAGCCGCGGTGCGGCGCCTACTCAACCGCGAAGCTCGACTGGGTTGGAAACACCGCGTCGAGCAAACCAATCCCGAACTGCTGTTCAGCCAGGACGAAGCCCGTGCCAAAGTCGCCAGCCTCGCGCAAGCCGATGCGCAGATGCGGCTGCTCAATCGCGAGCTGCTGGCCAAAGCCATCAACCTTGATCACCTGGGTAACCGCAAACAATGGGAGGATGTCACTCGCCTGACTGGCAAACGCTCACGACGCCTGCGCGAATTCATTGAACTGGGCAGTAACTTAGGCCTGATGAGCCTACGCCCGGTGTGGTTGATGAACCCGGACGTCGCCAGCCGTGTGCTACCGCTCAAGGCAGGCCTGTTCGATACCGTTATCTACGACGAAGCCTCACAGATGCCGGTTGAGTTCGCCCTGCCAACCCTGTTCCGCGGCCAGGTCACTGTTGTCAGCGGCGACGAGAAGCAAATGCCGCCGACGGCATTCTTTTCCAGTCGCATCGAAAGCGACGAAGCCGAAGTGTTTGACGGCGACGAACCTGATGAAGATGCGGATGAGGAACAGCGCGAAGCGTTCGAAGATACTTGGAACCGTCGTGAGATCAAGGATTGCCCCGACCTGCTGCAGCTGGCGCGCAACGCCCTGCCCAGCACCACATTGCAAATCCACTACCGTTCGGCCTACCGTGAACTGATCGGATTTTCCAACGCCTCGTTCTATGGCAATCGCCTGAACGTTCCGGTCCGTCACCCGCTAGCGAGCATCCAGCGCATCAAGCCGCTGGAGCTGATCCAGGTCGGTGGGCTGTATCAGAACCAGAGTAACGCCCAAGAAGCCGAACGGGTCGTCGAGTACCTGAACGAATTGTGGCAGCAGCCTTACGACCAGCGACCCTCGGTGGGTGTCGTCACCTTCAACCGCAAGCAGGCCGACCTCATCGAGGAGCACTTGGAGCGGCGGGCTGAGCAGGATGAACTGTTCCGCGCCGCCTACACCCAGGAGCGCGAGCGCAGCGAAGACGGCGAGGACATGTCGGTGTTCGTCAAGAACGTGGAGAACGTGCAGGGGGATGAACGCGACATCATCGTCTTCTCCTCCACCTTCGGTCGCAACAGCCAAGGCACATTCCGCCGAAGTTTCGGCGTACTGGGGCAGACGGGTGGCGAACGACGCCTGAACGTGGCGGTGACCCGCGCGCGGCGTAAGGTGGTAATGATCACGTCGATGCCGATCGCCGATATCTCCGACATGCTCAACACGCACCGTGCCCCCAACAGCCCGCGAGACTATCTGCAAGGCTATCTGGAATATGCTCGCGCGCTCTCCTCGGGCGAGTTCAGCAACAGCACCAAGTTGCTGGAGCGCCTGCAGACCGACCGCAGCAGCCAGCATCGTGAGCAAGGTCAGCAACGTGATGGCTTTGTCAGGTTGGTCGGTGAATTCATTCATTCCCTGGGATGGCAGGCCGCTCCCGCCAGTGAAGGCGACGCTTTCGGTCTCGATTTCGCCATCGAGAATCCAGACACGGGCCTGTATGCAATCGGCATCGAGTGCGATGCGCCTTGCCACAATCTGCTGGAACGTGCCCGCGCCCGGGAAATTTGGCGCCCGTCCGTGCTGCACCGCGCCATCCCGCACATCCACCGTGTGTCGTCACAAGCCTGGTATCACAACGGCGACAGCGAACGCTCGCGGCTGCGTGAAGCAATCGAACACGCCATGCAAGTCGAGCAGCCGCTGCAACCCAGCCCTACTTCAGTTGATACGGAAATCTGCCAATGAGTGGTCCCAAGGTCGTTCGCATTGTTACCCGCGAAGAAATCATCGCCATTTGTGAAGGCCACCTGCAACGGCTGGAGCGCGCCGCGGACCGCTGGCAGACACAGGCTACAAGACTTGGAGAACTCAGCGAACAGGAGCGCTCCGCCTCCCTGGAGCGACACGCTCGCCTTCGCGCTCTGCTGGCGGAAGACCGATTGGCGGAACTGCAGAAGGCCGTGCCAGTAGAGATCGAGCACCTGCGCCGTGACCTGGAAGACCGCGAAGAACGCGCGATCATTCGCGCCGCTGAGCGACGCCAACGCGACCGACGCGTCCATGAAAACGCAAAAATCCTGCTTGATGCTTTGCAAGCCAACCCCGAAAGCGTCGATCAAGCCTTGCTGGAGTCCCTCTCACGATTGGCCAACGGTGCTAGTCAGGAAGATGCCGAGCGTCTGCTGGCCGAGGGTTTCGCCCACTTGAGCAAGGCAAGCGAGAAGCCAACACTGAGCGATACCCAACGCAGCCTGGCGCAGCAACTCAAGGTCGACGAACCCGAGGTTTCCCTGCGCGAATGGATTGCGGCCCGGGAACCGGATGCAACGCGCGACGTACGGCTGCTACGCATTGACCGCCACATAGTGGAGCTGCAACTGCTGCAAGGCGCTGAGTGTGCCGCGCCGTTCCTCTTGGCACTGGAAAGAGCTGAAACGGAAACCGATGCCAAGCGGCGTAACCTGCTGCTCGACAGCCTAGTACTCGACCTCGCCGCGTCCGCCCGAAACGTCCGACGCCAACGCGAGCGCCTCGAACAACTGCAGGATCTGGCTAGCGAAGTCAAAACCTACACAGGCATCGAACACGCGACCTTGCTCGGTCATATTGGCGCTTGTACAACCGACACCGAACTCTCGGTAACCACCGGACTGATCGCGCAGGGTAAAACGCTTATCGCGTCCCACTTACAGGACCAGGCCGCCCTCGCCCGCCGCGAAGCCGTGCTCGACGGCTTGGCCAGCCTCGGCTACGAAGTGCGCGAAGGCATGGCCACTGCCTGGGCAGAAAACGGCAAGGTCGTGCTGCGCAAAACAGCTATCCCCGGCTACGGAGTAGAAGTGGGTGGCAAAGCCGACAATGGCCGTCTGCAGGTTCGCGCCGTAGCCCTCAGCAGCGATCGTGACAAGGCGCGGGATCGCGACATAGAAACCATCTGGTGCGGCGAATTCCAGCGGTTACAGACCCTGTTGGAAGACAGGGGCAGCGAATTACTTATCGAGCGTGCGCTTTCGGTAGGTGAGGTCCCGCTTAAAGAAACGAACATCTCCCTGCCGGACGTGGGAACAATCACAGGTCAGCAAAAGACTCTTCATCAGTAAACCGCAAGCTGTTGTCGACGTGCTCTGCCGTTAGGCACTCAGAACCGTGTGAGCTTGCATCGGGTCTTGTAGCTACCACCTTAGGGCGTAGTTGAGCCCGCCTCATCGCTACAGATAAGTTATTTCTGAGCGCTACTTGCGTAGCACAACGACCAGAGCCAGCGGGTACGACCCTGCCGTATTCTGCGTAGCAAGTTCAACATACTGGTTTCCACATAGATCAAGCAGCACAACACCACATCTGGTGTCGATGAAAAAACATAAAGGACAACATCTAGCAACCTAAAAATAGAAATAGGGTCTTGCGAAGCCGAACGAAGCGGACTATGTTGTGCTTGCGAACGGCAAAAAACACTACATGATGTGTTTCGACCTGCCATTCCAATCCTGCATGTGTGATATACCCATATGACGTAGGAGATTTAACGATGACTGATCGACGCCCAATCAATAAAAACGTCAACGTTCCGAAGCCAGGAGGTGGAGAACAGCCTCGCTCCCGGAACCAGGATGGCCAAATCCGAGACAAGCGTAGCGACGCAGGCAAGTCTCGCAGCAAATAATCCTCTCACTTTAAGCGTCGCTTGGCTGCCTCTCTAACGTCAGGCGGCGCTCATACATGATTTCGAAGCGATGCTGAGGGATATGCGCCGTCAAAACTGCACATTGTCGATAAGAGGCCAAAAACAAGGTATCGCGTGGGACAACCTCGCGCGGCATCTCAGATTTGAGCAAGCTTGCTTTGTTCCATTGAACGAAAGGATCTGGAACGCCTTCCTGAGCGATTGAATGGGATAATTCCCCCGTACTGCTGGATATATCGACGCTTCCAAATTTCAAGCACAAAAAAAGCCACTCATCTGAGTGGCTTTTTTCTGAATCTTGGAGCGGGAAACGAGACTCGAACTCGCGACCCCGACCTTGGCAAGGTCGTGCTCTACCAACTGAGCTATTCCCGCGTCTTGGTGTGGCGCATTCTATAGATTCAGATTACGCCGTCAACCCTTTGATTCAAAAAAGTTTTATTTGGGCTCTACATCCGTCCGCAGATGCGGCCAGGCGGCGCGCAAGTATTGGACCATCGACCACAGCGTCAGCCCAGCGGAAACCAGCAGCAATGCATAGCCCAACAGCACCCAGAAGCTGAAGTCCGACGGGTTGGCCAGCAGGATCACCAGCGCCAGCATCTGCGCGGCGGTTTTCCATTTGCCCAGGTTCGACACCGCGACCTGGGCGCGGGCGCCCAGCTCGGCCATCCATTCACGGAGCGCCGAGACGACGATTTCGCGGCCGATGATCACCGCCGCCGGCAAGGTCAGCCAGAGGTTGCCGTGTTCCTGTACCAGCAGCACCAAGGCCACCGCGACCATCAGCTTGTCGGCCACCGGGTCGAGGAAGGCACCGAACGGCGTGCTCTGCTCCAGGCGTCGAGCCAGGTAACCATCCAGCCAGTCCGTCGCGGCGGCGAAGGCGAAGACCGAGGCGGAGGCCACGTAACTCCAGTGGTACGGCAAATAGAACAGCAATATGAAGATCGGAATGAGCAGGACGCGTAGAACGGTAATCAGATTTGGGATATTCATCGGCACAACTGGCTACAAGGTTGACGGGCATTCTACTCGCTGTGCAGGTTTGCATAAATCGACTCTGCGAGCTTTTTACTGATACCGGGTGCTTTGGCTATCTCCTCGATGCTGGCACGAGACAGTTCCTGCAATCCACCAAAATGTTTCAACAAGTCGCGACGGCGCGTCGGACCGACGCCTGCCACACCCTCCAGTGTAGACGTACGGCGCGTCTTGCCACGACGGGCACGGTGTCCGGTGATGGCGAAACGGTGGGCTTCGTCGCGGATCTGCTGGATCAGGTGCAGCGCCGGCGAATCGCCCTTGAGGGTGAACTCATGGGCGGCATCGTTCAGGTACAAGGTCTCGAAGCCGGCCTTGCGCGTCGCGCCCTTGGCCACGCCCAGCAGGATCAGGTCGGGGACCATCAGCTCATTGAGCACATCGCGGGCCATGGACAACTGGCCTTTGCCGCCGTCCACCAGAAGGATATCCGGCAACTTGCCCTCCCCGTCCTTCAGCTTGCCGAAGCGTCGCATCAATGCCTGGTGCATCGCCGCGTAGTCATCGCCGGGCGTGACGCCTTCGATGTTATAACGGCGGTAATCGGACTTGATCGGGCCTTCCGGACCGAACACCACGCAGGACGCCACGGTTGCCTCGCCACTGGAATGGCTGATGTCGTAGCACTCCAGCCGTTGCGGCGGCTCGTCCAGGTTAAGGACATCGGCCAGGGCATCGAACCGCGCCGCCACATGCTGACGGTTGGCCAGGCGCGCACCCAGGGCCTGTTCGGCGTTGGTCACGGCCAGTTGCTGCCAACGGGCACGGGTGCCGCGAACGCGGTGGCTGATGGTCAGTTCGCGACCGCGAAGCTTGTCGATGGCTTCGATCAGGGCCGGGAAATCTTCATGGACCACGTTGACGATCAACTCGGCAGGCAAGTCGCGTTCCGGACTGCTGATGTAGTACTGGCCCAGAAACGCCGCCATGACCTCGGCCACGTCTTCCTCGATACCCACTTGGGGGAAGAAGTTCTTGCTGCCCAACACGCGACCACCGCGCACGCTGATCAAATGCACGCAGGCGCCACCCGGGTTGATGAACGCGGCGATCACATCGACATCGCCGCTGCCACCTTCCATGCTTTGCTGGTCCTGCACCCGGCGCAGCAGGCCGATCTGGTCGCGCAGCTCGGCGGCCCGTTCAAACTCAAGGTTGACCGCCGCGTCCTCCATGGCTGCCGACAACTCGTCGGTCAGCGCATTGCTGCGCCCTTCCAGGAACATCACCGAATGACGCACGTCCTCGGCGTAGACCTGCGGCTCGACAAACCCCACGCAAGGCGCCTTGCAGCGCTTGATCTGGTACTGCAGGCAGGGCCGGGTGCGATTCTTGTAGTAGCTGTCTTCACACTGGCGAACGAAGAAGGTCTTCTGCAGCAGGCTAAGGCTTTCACGAATCGCGCCGGCGCTGGGGTAAGGGCCGAAATACCGCCCCTTGGCCTTCTTCGCCCCGCGATGAATGCTCAGGCGCGGAAAGGCCCCGTCGGACAGGAACACGTAAGGGTAGGATTTGTCGTCGCGCAGCAGGATGTTGTACGGCGGGCGCCATTCCTTGATCAGCGTCTGCTCGAGCAGCAGCGCCTCGGTTTCATTGGCGGTGATCGTCGTTTCGACTTGCGCGATGCGCCCCACCAGGGCGGCAGTCTTCGGCGCTAGGCCGGTTTTGCGGAAATAACTGGCCAGGCGTTTCTTGAGGTTCTTGGCCTTGCCGACATAAAGCAGGCGCGCGTCGCTGTCGAACATGCGGTACACGCCGGGGCGACCGCTGCAGGTGGAGAGGAACGCGCTGGGATCAAACAATTCAGTCATTTTCAGGCGCTGGCATCGACCATGCCGTGGCGCACGGCCAACAGTGTCAATTCGACGTCACTGCTGATCGAAAGCTTCTCGAAGATACGGTAACGGTAGGTGTTAACGGTTTTAGGCGACAGGCACAGCTTGTCGGAGATGATCTGCACCTTCTGGCAACCGACAATCATCAGGGCAATCTGGATTTCCCGCTCCGACAGTGCATCGAAGGGCGAATCGTTGGTCGGCTGGAACGACTTGATCGCCAATTGCTGGGCGATCTGCGGGCTGATGTAGCGTTGCCCGGCAAAAACCAGACGAATGGCCTGGACCATCTCGTTCAAGCCGGCGCCCTTGGTGAGGTAGCCCGCCGCGCCCGCTTGCAACAGCCGGGTGGGGAATGGGTCCTCTTCGCAGACGGTCACCGCAACCACCTTGATGTCCGGGTGACTGCGCAGCAGCTTGCGCGTGGCTTCAAGACCGCCGATGCCGGGCATCTTGACGTCCATCAACACCACGTCGGGTTTCAATTCACGCGCCTTGATCAGGGACTCTTCCCCGGATTCAGCCTGGCCAACTACCTGCAAGCCATCGATGTCAGCCAGCATTCGTGTAATGCCCGTACGGACGAGATCATGGTCATCGACCACTAACACCCTAATCAAGCAGACACCTCACGATTTGGTCTTATTTGGGTTGCACAACACCTTAGCAAAAAGCATCCGGCAGACCTAGCGCAAAGGGACAGATAAAAGTTACAACGCATCTTTATCGGCACGGCATCCGAGGCTTCAAGCACCGACGTCTCGCTGCATCCTCAGGAAACACTCGTCCTCGCCCACGACACGCAGCCCCATGCGTTCGTACAACGCCCTGGCCGGATTATCCTTGAACACCGTCAGGCGCAGCGCCGGCCGACGTTCCAGCGCCACCAGGTCCCAAACCTGTCCGATCGCCCAGGTCCCGGCGCCCTGCCCGCGGAACGCCTCGCTTATTTGCAACTCCCGGATATACAACGCCCGGGCATCACGACTGAGGCTCACAAAGCCCAGCGCCTGGCCTGCACGGCTGATTATCCAGTTCTGGCGAATGATCCAGGCCAGATCGAATGCTTCGTCCTGCCAGAGCAAATCATGCCTGAGGTAATAAGGAAGCATGTTGTCGCAGGTCAGTTGCCGGGCGAAGTCGATGTCCCCGTTCGTTGCAGCACGCCACTCAAAGCTCATGAGGACTTCATCCGCCGTTGGTCACCGGCACGACTTGCCCGGCCCAGCCGTTGGCGTCGCGGCGGGCAACCACCAACAGCTCGCCCGTGCCTGGCGCCGCTGCGAGCAGCGAGCCATCAGGGCCCCAGATGGCGCTGCGGCCAGCCGATTCCCAACCGCCAGTGACGCCGCCATGATTAGCCATCAGCACGGTCATGGCATGCTGTCGGGCATAGCCTTGCAACAACGTCGTATCGGCCACGTAGCCACCCTCGGTGATCAACACCCCCGCTGCATACAGCGTAGCGCCCTGCCCGGCTGCCGCGGCCGCATGGCTGGCGTGGGAAAAATCGGCACACACCGCCAGGGCGATGTGATCCTCCCCCATTGTCAGCATCGAGCCACCATGGCCCGGAGCGAAGGCGACTTCTTCCCCTGGGTGCAGATGTTGCTTGCTGTACACCCCGAGGGAGCCGTCAGCGCCGAGGACCAGCGCGCCGATCAACACCGGAGCATCGGCCGACAGTCGAATGGGCATGCCCACCACGGCGGTCAGGCCGAGTTCCCGCGCCAGGTCACGCAGCGGTTGCAGTACGGCATCCTGCGGCAGGATCGCCAGATCCGCCGCCAGGCCACGTTCGTAACCGGTGAGCGACAATTCCGGGAAGACCAGCAACTGCACGCCCTGCTCAGCGGCAGCCTGCATGAAACGCTGATGACACGCGAGGTTGGTGCGAATGTCTCCCGCGACGGAAATCGACTGGGCGGCGGCGAAGGCTGGAACGGTCATGGGTCATCCCTGGGAGGTGGTGCAAACCTGAAGTGTGTCATAAAGCCCGGCGGACTCAAGCCAGAGCGAACAATTGCATGCCCTCGATAGAATTTTCTGATTGAACCGCCGCCCCGCCCTCTAGTAAGCTCAGGGCCATTCATCGGAGACAGACCATGTTCAACGCCCTCTCACCGCTTAACACCGCCAGCGCCCCGCGCTCGGTTGCGGCTGCCCGGGCGAACAGTGTTCAAACTCCGGTCAGCTTTTATTTTGGGTATTGGTTTAGCCACTGGCGCGCCTGATACCCAACCGGCGCCCACTTTAAACGGGTCGCCTTCCAGAGTTTTCCAAACCCCCGGTCGGCCTCCCGACCGGGGGTTTTGTTTTTCCGGCCCCAGACATTCGCAACACCAGACAACTTGAGGATTGAGCCATGAACTACGCCACTTATTACCGTTACGACAGTTTTTCCGCCTGGCGATTTACCAGCCCCCGCTCGGGACAGCCTGCCGCCTCCGATCGGTCACCTACCGGTGGCAAGCCTCAATTTCGGGCCCATACGGCCAACTGTCGAACACCCCACTAGGACCGGCGCGGGAACGAACCCGCCGCCCGTCCAGGAAGCCAAAATCATGAATTCGTCCGTCTCTGCTTTGCCGCTGTCCACGCTCAACCCTGCCAACGAAGCCCTGACCCTGCGTCTGCCAAGCTCGTTGCAACTCAAGCATCAATTGCCGCTCAACACCGCGTTGAGCCACCAAGTGGACGCCCATCGCCAGGCGATCCGCGCGATCCTAGACGGTGAAGACTCCCGCCTGCTGGTCATCGTCGGCCCCTGCTCGATCCATGACCCCAAATCCGCCCTCGAATACGCCACCAACCTGGCTCGCCTGGCCCGCGAAGTGAGCGACAGCATGCTGCTGGTCATGCGCGCCTACGTGGAAAAGCCCCGCACGACTGTGGGTTGGAAAGGCCTGGCCTACGATCCAAGCCTGGATGGCAGCGACGATATGGCCGCCGGCCTGACCTTGTCCCGGGAGCTGATGCGCGAAATGCTGCAACTGGGCCTGCCCATCGCCACCGAACTGTTGCAACCCATGGCCGCCAGTTACTTCGATGACCTGCTCAGTTGGGTCGCCATTGGCGCTCGCACCACCGAATCACAGATTCACCGGGAAATGGCCAGCGGCCTGGGCATGCCGGTAGGGTTCAAGAACGGCACGGACGGCGGGGTTGGCATTGCTTGCGATGCGATGCGCTCTGCCGCCCACCCCCATCGGCATTTCGGCGTCGACAGCCAGGGACATCCGGCGATCATCCAGACACCGGGCAACCCCGACACCCACCTGGTGCTGCGCGGTGGCCATCGCGGGCCGAACTATGATCGCCAGAGCGTCACGCAGATACACAGTGACCTGACCCGCCTCAAGATACCGGCGCGGATCATGGTGGACTGCAGCCACGCCAACAGCGGCAAAGACCCGTTGCGCCAGCCGCAGGTGTTCAATGACGTGCTGGAACAACGGCTGCAAGGGAACCGCTCCCTGATCGGCATGATGCTCGAAAGCCACCTGTTCGAAGGCTGCCAGCCACTGGGTCCGTCGATGCGCTACGGCGTCTCGGTCACCGATGGCTGCCTGGGCTGGGAGTCCACCGAGCAGCTGTTGCGCGAGGCTCATCGCCGGTTGCAATTGCCCGCCTGAGTCCCGAACCCACCTTCCCCTGGGACCAGGGGTAAGCATGGGCCCCTTTGTGGGAGCGAGCTTGCTCGCGATGGCGTCAGTTCAGCCAGCATTGATGTTGCCTGACCCAATGTCATCGCGAGCAAGCTCGCTCCCACAAAGGCTGTGCAGGCCTTAGATCAGCGTCTTGGAACGCACCCGGACCGTCACCCACTCGGACCGCTGGCTGACGTCATCCAGGCGCTCGACCTGATAGAACACATTCACCGACCTGCCGCGCTGGTCCTGCCAGTAACTTGCAGGCATCACAAACACCACCGGTTTACCTGCCGTGGCCTCAGTGATTTCGCGCTCCAGGACATAAGCGGAGTTGCCGTTGCACTGCAACCAGACCAGCTCGCCCGCCTCAAGCCCGGGATCATCGATGACAATCGTTACCCCCTCTTGCAGCTCGTCGGCCTCCAGCCACCCTTCGTTCATCTCCCGAATCTGAAGGGCCTTCAGCGCAGGGCGCTGCAGCGGGCCGATATGCAACGACAAAGGCTCAGCCCGACGCACCGAGTGTCCACGCCTGACGACATAAGCCAAGGCCAGGTCGTGTCCCACATGGGGCGCGATCAGCGAATGATCGATCCAGAGCGATACCTCACGGCCAACCGCATGGGCTTCTATATCCAGTACATCGCGCCACAGCGCTTTGAAATCCTTGCTGGCAGTCAGGATCACGCGATCGCCGACCGCCATCCTGGCGTAGGGTCGAATGCTCACCCAGGTGCCTTCAGGCACCCGGTTCGGATCGAGGCTGCCTCCCACCGCATCGTTGGCAATGGCGGGCAGCAGTTGCGGCGATGCATCGCCGATCTCCAGTTGCAGGTGCTCCGAAACCAGCGCGGTCGGCAACCGCTTGCCCGTCACCTGGTAGGAGATCTCCAGCGAGCCGCCGTCCAACTCGGCGATATGCGGTTCGCGCACGACGAACACAACGTCTCGCCCCACCTGCCGCTCCGTGACGAACCCGGCCACGTCATGCCGGTAGGGTTCGCCATCGTTGTTGAGGCCATGCCAACGCAGCAACACCTCATCCCCACACGTCATCATGGGATAAGGCTTGACGGTCACCACGGTGTTGCGCCAAGCGGGGTTGATCACCCCGTCCCTGGCCGCTGCCAGGACCGGTGGCGGCAGCCTTGTTGCAGAGGTTGAACGGAATCGTTGAAGCGATGGATAGGTGATCATGTACAGGCTCCAGTCCTTGGATGAAGGCATCGTTTGCATAACGGTGCCCGGGGGAGCCATTAAAACCCGCTCGCGCCAAACCCGCTGCCAGACAAGACGACAACTGAAGTGGTCCTTGGCGTTCGAACCTGTAGCTGCAAACGACAGCGGCTATAGGAGACCTCCTACATCCTCAAGTAGCGGCGGATTACTTCGCTCTCTTCCCACTTTTTTTATGCCGGTTTCCTTGGATCAGGGCGGTTTCTTCCTACACCGCACAGGATGAGCCTGCTTTAGAGTGAAGTCGCAAACTCAAGGTGAACCTCTTCGAAAAAGGTACGAACATGCAACGGAATGCAACCACTCAATTTCCCATCCTGTTGGTCCATGGGTTGTTCGGGTTTGACAAGGTCGGCGGCGTCGAACTTTTCCATGGCATCAAACAGGCCCTACGCGCAGGCGGTGCTCGGGTGTTCATCCCGTACTTGTCGGCCATCCACTCCAACGAGGCCAGAGGCGAACAACTGCTGGCCCAGATCGATCGGGTGCTGGTCGGCACCGGCACCACCCGGGTCAACCTGATCGGCCACAGCCAGGGTGCGCTGGCCGCTCGCTATGCCGCCGCGCTGGCACCCGACAGGGTGGCCTCGGTCACGTCGGTCAGCGGCCCCAATCATGGTTCTGAACTGGCCGACTTCTTGCGCAAGGCCCTTACTCCCGGACGGCTGCCAGGGCATGTGGCGAGAGGCGTCGCCACGCTGTTCGCCGATTTCATTTCATTTTTGAACGACCAGGCGCAGCTATCGCCGGCCGCCGTCGCCGCGCTGGCGACGCTGACCACCGAGGGCGTGGGCGCCTTCAATGACAAATATCCCCAGGGCCTGCCGAAGCACTGGGGCGGGGACGGCCCGGCCAGGGTCAACGGCGTGCGCTACTACTCGTGGAGCGGCACGCTGCGAAAATCGACGGACGAAGAACAAGAGCCTTTGCAGGCTTTCTGCCGGGCCTTTTCCGAGTACTTCATCACCGAAGCCGGGCAGAACGACGGTCTGGTCGGGCGTTTCAGCTCGCACCTGGGCAAGGTCATTCGCTCCGACTATCCCATGGACCACCTGGAGGCTATCAGCCCGGGAGGCGGCAAGACATGCAAGGGGGTAGCCCCCACAGAGCTTTACCTGCGCCACGCCGAGCGCTTGCGCAAAGCCGGCCTTTGATCGCCAAGCCCAAGGTTTTGACGCAATTTTGACAACACCCCGCCAATGAATCCGGTAGGCTCAGCACCTTTAAATACATCGAAAGGAATTTGCCCCATGGCCAAAGCCACTGCCCGCCACATCCTGGTTTCCACCGAAGACAAGTGCAACGAACTCAAGGCCCAGATCGAGGCTGGCGCCGATTTCGCTGAAATTGCCAAGGCCAACTCCTCCTGCCCGTCCAGCCGTCAGGGCGGCGACCTGGGTTCGTTCGGCCCGGGCCAGATGGTCAAGGAATTCGACACCGTGGTGTTCAGCGCACCGCTCAACACCGTCCAAGGCCCGGTCAAGACTCAGTTCGGCTACCACCTGCTGGAAGTCACCAGCCGCCAGGATTGATGGTCCCTGTGGGAGCAAGGCTTGCCGCCGCGATGAACGATAACGCGGAACATCTGTTGGACCGCGGCGCAGCAATCGCGGGCAAGCCTTGCTCCTACAGGCATTGCTCCTACAGATAATCCCTCGCCACAAGGGCTGGCGATTCAGGCGCCGCTCGCGTACAAATCGTCTCATCGATCACCCGGCTCTAAGGCTGACAATGCGACTGGCGTTCCCTTCACTGCTATTGATTGCCGTGGTCCTGCTGACAGGCGCTGCCGCCGTCGATGCGGCACCGCAACATGCCCTGACCGTCTATGGCGAACCCGCCAAATATGCCGAAGGCTTCGGCCACTTCGCCTACGCCAACCCCCAGGCACCAAAGGGCGGGACCATGCGCCGCTCGGCTGTGGAGATTGGTCACTTCGACCACATCCTGCCCTACATCGACAAAGGCATCGGCGTCAGCCAGATCGACGGGATGCTGTATTCGCCCCTGGCCCAGCGCTCCCTGGACGAGCCCTATACCGTCTATGGCCTGGTGGCGCAGAAGATGGAGCGTGCCGACGATGGCCTGTCCCTGCGCTTCTACTTGAACCCCAAGGCCCGCTTCGCCGATGGCAAGCCCATCACCGCCCAGGATGTGCGCTACAGCTTCGAACTGTTGATGACCCAAGGCAGCCTGCGCTATCGCACCCAGTTCGCGGCGGTCAAGGACGTCGTGGTCGAGGACGAGCGCACCGCGCGCTTCAACTTCAAGAACAACGAAAGCCGCACCCTGCCCCTGGACATCGCCACCCTGCCGGTCTTTCCCGAACATTGGTGGAAGACCCGAGATTTCGCCAACGGCGGTGGCTACGAGGCGCCACTGGGCAGTGGCCCCTACCGGGTGAGCAAGGTGGATTCCGGGCGCAGCATCACGTTCGAGCGCAATGCCGATTGGTGGGGCAAGGACTTGCCGGTCAGTCGCGGGCTCTACAATTTCGACCACTTCAGCATCGAGTACTTTGGCGACACCGACGTCGCCCGCCAAGTGCTGCGCGGCGGCGCCTATGACTACAACCGCGAGTTTTCCGCCACCGGCTATTCCATCGGCTATGACGGCCCGGCCCTGCAGGACGGCCGTCTGCAAAAAGCCCACCTGGCCAAAGAGGCGCCCCAAACCGCCCAGGGTTTTGTCTTCAACCTGCAAAAACCGCAGTTCCAGGACCGCCGCGTGCGCCAGGCCCTGGCCATGCTCTGGGATTTCGAATGGAGCAACCGCCAGATGATGCGCAACGTCTATGTGCGTCAGCAGAGTTACTTTTCCAACACTGACCTCGCCGCCCGCAAACTGCCCGATGCCGGCGAGCTGGCAATTCTGGAGCCGTTGCGCGGGCAGATTCCCGACGAAGTCTTCACCCAGGTCTTCCAGGCCCCGAAAACCGACGGCAGCGGCGTGATCCGCGATAAGCAACTGCAAGCCCTGGCCTTGTTGGAACAGGCCGGCTGGAAACCCGACGGCGACCGTCTGGTGAATGCCGAGGGCGAACCGCTGAGCTTCACGTTCCTGAACAGCCAGAACGGTATCGACCGCCTGCTACTGCCCTACAAACGCACCCTGGCGCAAATCGGCATCGACATGAGCATCCGCCGCATCGACGCGTCCCAATACGTCAATCGCCTGATGAGTCGCGACTACGACATGATCATCACCGGCTACCCCGTCAGCACCTCGCCGGGCATGGAACTCTATAATTACTTCGGTTCGGCGGCCGCCAACGATCCGGGGGCCAACAACTACATGGCCTTGAAGAACCCGGCGGTGGACGCGCTGATCGACGGCTTGGTCAAGGCCACCACCCAAGCCGACATGCTGCGCCATGCCCATGCCCTGGACCGGGTGCTGCAATGGAATTACTACTGGATCCCCAACTATTACCCGCCGGGCAGCTCGACCGTGTGGTGGAACCGCTTCGGCATGCCAAAGGTTCAGGCCAGCAATGACGAGGCCATCGAAAGCTGGTGGGAAGTGAGCACCACACCGCTGACCAACGAGCAGATGCGCGCCGAACGCATCAGGCGCGGCACACCCGGAGGGCCGCATTGATGTGGGCTTATATCGCGCGACGCCTGTTGTTGATCATCCCCACCCTGGTAATCATCCTGCTGGTGAACTTCGTCATCGTGCAGGCCGCGCCCGGCGGGCCGGTGGAACAGGCCATCGCCCATCTGCAAGGCATCGGCGGCGGCAGTGTCGGCAGCTCGGGCAGTGAGATGAGCGGCAGTTCCCGCGCCAGTCGCGGCCTGGACCCGCAACTGATCAAGGACATCGAGAAACAGTACGGCTTCGATAAACCGGCCCACGAGCGCCTGTGGCTGATGCTCAGCAGTTACGCCCGCCTCGACTTCGGCAAGAGTTTCTTTCGCGGTGCCACGGTCACCGACCTGATCCTGGAAAAGATGCCGGTGACCATTTCCCTTGGGCTCTGGGCAACGCTGATCACCTACCTGGTGTCGATCCCCCTGGGTATCCGCAAGGCCGTGCGCCACGGCTCGGCATTCGATGTGTGGAGCAGCACGGCGATCATTATTGGCTACGCCATGCCGGCGTTCCTCTTCGCGATGTTCCTGATCGTGATGTTCGCCGGCGGCACCTCGCTGAACTGGTTTCCGGTGCGCGGGCTGGTCTCGGACAACTTCGAGTCGCTGTCGACGCTGGGCAAGATCGCCGATTACTTCTGGCACCTGGTGCTGCCGGTCACCTCGCTGGTGATCGGCGGCTTCGCCACCCTGACGATCCTGACCAAGAACTCGTTCCTCAATGAAATCACCCGCCAGTATGTGGTCACGGCGCGGGCCAAGGGCATGAGCGAACAGCGGGTGCTCTACGGTCACGTGTTCCGCAATGCGATGCTACTGGTGGTCTCTGGCATTCCCCAGGCGTTCATCAGCGTGTTCTTCGCCGGCTCCTTGCTGATCGAGGTGATCTTTTCCCTCGACGGCCTGGGACGCATGAGCTACGAGGCCGCGGTGTCCCGGGATTATCCGGTGGTGTTCGGCTCGCTGTTCATCTTCACGCTGTTCGGCCTGCTGATCAAACTCATCGGCGACCTCTGCTACACCCTGGTGGACCCGCGCATCGACTTCGCCGCGAGGAATGCCTGATGTTCAAGCTTTCTCCCTTGGGCCGTCGACGCTTCGAACGTTTCAAGAAAAACCGTCGGGGCTGGTGGTCGCTGTGGCTGTTCATCAGCCTGTTCATCCTGAGCCTGGGCGGCGAGTTGATCGCCAATGACAAGCCACTGGTGGTCAGCTATCAGGGCTCGCTGTATTTCCCGGTGTTCAAGCGCTACACCGAGCAGGAGTTTGGCGGGCAGTTGCCGTTCCAGGCCGACTACCGCAGCAGCTACGTGCAGAACCTGATTCACAAGGACGGCGGCTGGCTGTGGTTTCCACCGATCCCGTTCAGCGACGACACCCCCAACTACGACCTCAATCAACCGGCGCCGAGCCCACCCTCGACGGTGAACTGGCTGGGCACTGACGACCAGTCCCGGGATGTGCTGGCCCGGGTGATCTTCGGCGCGCGGGTGTCGATCCTGTTTGCCCTGGCCCTGACCGCCATCAGCGCGCTGATCGGTATCGCCGCCGGTGCGTTGCAGGGCTATTACGGCGGTTGGGTGGATCTGCTCGGGCAACGCCTGCTGGAAGTCTGGTCCGGACTACCGGTGCTCTACCTGTTGATCATACTGTCCGGTTTTGTGGAGCCGAATTTCTGGTGGCTGCTGGGGATCATGGCGCTGTTTTCCTGGCTGGCCCTGGTGGACGTGGTCCGCGCCGAGTTCCTGCGCGGGCGCAACCTGGAATACGTCAAAGCCGCCAGGGCTCTGGGCTTGTCCGACCGCAAGGTGATCGTGCGGCATATCCTGCCCAACGCGATGAACGCCACCTTGAGCTATCTGCCCTTCATCCTTACCGGGGCGATCTCCACCCTCACCGCCCTGGATTTTCTTGGCTTCGGCATGCCGGCCGGGAGCGCCTCTCTGGGGGAACTGATCGCCCAGGGCAAGCAAAACCTGCAAGCACCGTGGCTGGGACTGACGGCGTTTTTCACCTTGGCGCTGATTCTTTCCCTGCTGGTGTTTATCGGCGAGGCGCTGCGCGACGCCTTTGATCCACGCTCTTGAAAACAGCCATGAAGCGGAACCTTGAGATGAGCAAAAACCTGATCGAAATCCGCGACCTGAGCGTGGCCTTCAACGACCAGACGGTGGTGCGCAACCTGTGCTTGGATATCCGCCCCGGCGAATGCCTGGCCCTGGTGGGCGAGTCGGGCTCCGGCAAGTCGGTGACGGCCCATTCGATCCTGCAACTGCTACCCGAGACCGGCACCCGCACCACCGGCAGCATTCGCTATCGCGGCCAGGAACTGCTGGGCGCCGAGGCCAAGACCCTGCGGGAGTTGCGCGGCAACCGCATTGCCATGATCTTCCAGGAGCCGATGACCTCGCTGAACCCGCTGCACAGCGTCGAGAAACAGATCGGTGAAACCCTGATGCTGCACCGGGGCCTGGGCGGCAAGGCAGCGCGTCAGCGCATTCTGGAACTGCTGGCCCTGGTGGGCATCCAGAAACCCACCGAGCGACTCAAGGCTTACCCCCATCAACTGTCCGGCGGCCAGCGGCAACGGGTGATGATCGCCATGGCCCTGGCGTGCGAGCCGGAACTGTTGATTGCCGACGAACCGACCACGGCGCTGGACGTGACCGTGCAACGCAAGATCCTGCTGTTGCTCAAGTCCTTGCAGCAACGCCTCGGCATGTCCTTGCTGCTGATCAGTCACGACCTCAACCTGGTGCGCAGCATCGCCCAACGGGTGTGCGTGATGAAGGCCGGGGAAATCGTCGAGCAGGCGCCGTGCGAAACCCTGTTCAGCGCACCGAAACACCCCTACAGCTGCGAGTTGCTGCACGCCGAGCCGGAAGGCGAAGCCCTGCCCCGGGACGAACGCGAAGACGTGTTGCAGGTGCGGGACCTGCGCGTGAGCTTTGCCCTGGGTGGCGGGCTGTTCCGGCGCAAGGAATATTTGCGCGCCGTGGACGGTATCAGCCTGAGCATCCAGCGCGGCAAGACCTTGGGCATCGTCGGCGAATCCGGTTCCGGCAAGTCCACGCTCGGCCAAGCGATCCTGCGACTGATCGAGTCCGAAGGCAGCATCCACTTCCAGGGCCAAGCCCTTGAGCAGTTATCCCACAAGGCACTGCGGCCGTGGCGCAAGAAAATGCAGGTGGTGTTCCAGGACCCGTTCGGCAGCCTCAGCCCGCGCATGTCGGTGCAGCAGATCATCAGCGAGGGCCTCGAAGTCCACAGCCCGTCCAGCCCCAAGGAGTGTGAAGCACGGGTGATCCAGGCCCTTGAGGAAGTCGGCCTCGATCCGCAGAGCCGCCACCGCTACCCCCATGAATTTTCCGGTGGCCAGCGCCAACGCATCGCCATCGCCCGGGCCCTGGTACTCAAGCCGGCCCTGATCCTGTTGGACGAACCGACCTCGGCCCTGGACCGCACCGTGCAGAAACAAGTGGTCGCGCTGCTGCGCCAGCTCCAGGAAAAGCACGGCCTGACCTACCTGTTCATCAGCCATGACCTGGCGGTGGTCCGCGCCCTGGCCCACGACATGATCGTGATCAAGGACGGCAAAGTGGTCGAGCAAGGCGCCAGCCATGACGTGTTCGACGCGCCCCAGCATCCCTATACCAAGGAGTTGTTGGCGGCGGCGCAGCCGCAGTAATCCAGGGTTCGCTCAGGCGCCACGTCGTTGATCCAGCGCTTGAGCGAATTCTCCCATCACCTCCACAACCTGCTGCGCGCCTCGATGAATATCCAGAATGACAGTGCCGGCCTGGTTAGCCAGTTTCACCCCCTGCTCCGCCTTGAGCGTGCTCGATTGCATGCTGCTCACCGCTTGCCTGGCCAATTCACGGTTCTTGGCGACGACCTGAGTAATGGCCACAGTTGACTGGCTTGTACGTCGCGCCAGATTGCGCACCTCATCGGCCACCACCGCGAAGCCGCGTCCCTGCTCCCCGGCACGAGCCGCTTCGATGGCTGCATTGAGGGCAAGCAGATTGGTCTGTTCGGCGATGCCCCGGATGGCATCGACGATGCTACCGATTTCCTCGGACTGCGCGCTCAGGGCACCTATCCCGGCTGACACCTGTTGAAGCTCATCGGCGATGCTTTGCACCACCGTAACGGTTTGCTGAACCACACACGTGCCGATCCGGGTTTGCTCATCGGTCTGCCGGGACGTCTCGAAAGCAAGTCCGGCCGCTTTTGATTCACTTTGGCGCTGCTCGACTTCGCGAGTGCTGTCAGTGGCGAACTTGACCACGCCATACAAGCGCCCCCGTGCATCGTAGAGAGGGTTGTAGGTAGCCTGCAGCCAGACAGCCGCGCCTCGATTGTCGACGCGTTCGAAAAGGCCGGTCCTGTATTCACCGCGATTGAGCCCGGCCCAGAAGCCACGATAAGCCTCGCTCTGAGACTCGCTTGGTTTGCAGAAAATCCGGTGATGCTGGCCCCGAATCTCTTGCAGGCGGTACCCCATGACGTTCATGAAATTCTCGTTGGCATTCACGACCTGACCGCTCAGATCAAATTCGATAACCGCCATGGAGCGGTCGATCGCTTGCATGAAGCTGGTTTCGGCCTGGGCGCGCAACACCTGCTCATTGATATCGCGAACGATCAGGATGATGCGCTGCACCTTTGCATGTTGATCCAGCACAGGGACGTAACTTGCATGCACCCACAGCCAGCTTCCATCACGCCGCAAATGCAGAAACTGGCTGTCGGCAGAAGAGCCCTGCCCCAACTGCCGCCATAACGCCGAGCACTCGGCGCTGCGCGAATAGGCAGGCTCACAAAACATCGAATGATGCTGACCGAGGGTTTCGCTGAGTGAATACCCCATCATTTTCAAAAAAACCGGGCTGACGTCGAGCACCTCACCCGTCGGGGTGAACTCGATGATTGCCATGCATTGCTGCAAGGCCGTCCGTTCGGCTTCGAGAATAGCCTGCCTGGCCTGGATTTCGTGCAAGGCGTCCTGATGCTTGCGAGTACGAATGAACATGGGTGGCGCTCCCGGAGGCGGTGAATGCGTGGCTGTAGCCACACGAAGGCAGAGATACCCTCGCTAGATAGCCGCATTAAGCCACTACCGCAGGAAAACTTGTACAATTTTATTATTATGTATAACTATCGTCAGTCATACGGATCTCTATGGCACAGCCCAAGCCATTCAGCACCAGCCCATTTTCCAATGCTTGCTGTCGCGCAACTCGCGCCAGTCGAACACCGCTACACGAGCGCTGTACACAGCTTCAAGCTCAACCTGAATGGGTGTTCCCTCCTCATCACAGAGCAGCTTGGTGACGAGAAAATGCTTTTCCCGATCAGTCGGCGCACAGGCCGTCCATTTGGAGAGCTGCAGCTTGCGAGGGTTGAATTTATTCATGAGCGCTCTCAAAAATGTACAGAATAAGAATAACTGTACAATTTTCTCCAGCTGCCCACTACTGCGCAGACTTGCCGAGACCTCGTGTTGCCAGCGAGGCGCGCCACGCCACGGCAAAGAATGCGGGCGGAGTAGTGCTCGGCCAGCCGCTCCCGGCATAATGCCGCTCTTTGGCAACCCCTTTGATCGGAGGATGCCGGCAAATCCCACCTTCTGGAAATGCCCGATGAACCCCACCGAAAGCCTCAAGGATTACAAGCGCGTGCGCACGCTGGCGATCCGTTCGTTGTTCGAGATCATCGAGCAGTCCAGCGAAGGCACGGTGATTGTCGACCGTGACGCGAATATCGTCTGGATGAACGAACGCTACGCCCGGCGCTTCGGCCTGAACTCGGCGCAGGAAGCGATTGGTCGGGCGTGCGAGAGCGTGATTCCCGGCAGCCTGTTGCGCGAAGTGGTGCGCACCGGGCGGCCGATCCTGCTGGACATGCAGGACACCCCCAAGGAGCCGCTGGTGGTGATGCGCCTGCCGATCCACGACAGCGCGGGCGCGGTGATCGGTGCCATCGGCTTTGCCTTGTTCGATGAATTGCGCAGCCTGTCGCCGATGCTCAAGCGCTATCTGAGCATGCAGGAAGAACTGGCCTCCACCCGTTCGCTGCTGCGGGCGCGGCAAACCAAGTACAACTTTGCCCATTTCATTGGCACCAGCAACGCCGGTCTTGAGGTCAAGCGCCGTGCCCGGCGCAGCGCCAGCGCCGATTCGCCGGTGCTGCTGCTCGGCGAAACCGGCACCGGCAAGGAACTGCTGGCCCAGGCCATCCACAGCGCTTCGCCGCGGGCGCACAAGGCGTTCGTCAGCATCAACAGCGCGGCGATTCCTGAATCACTGCTGGAAGCCGAATTCTTTGGTACCGCGCCTGGGGCCTTTACCGGGGCCGACCGCAAGGGCCGCGCCGGCAAGCTGCAGATCGCCCAGGGTGGCACGCTGTTCCTCGACGAGATCGGCGACATGCCGCTGCCGCTGCAAAGCAAACTGCTGCGAGTGCTCCAAGAAAAAGAGTACGAACCGGTGGGCTCCAACGAGGTGCTGCAAAGCGACGTGCGAATCATCGCCGCCACCTCCATGGACCTGGAAGCGGCGATCAAGCGCGGAGAGTTCCGCGCCGACCTGTATTACCGCCTCAACGTACTGCCGATCCAGGTCCCGCCGCTGCGCGAACGCCTGGATGATTTGCCGGCCCTGAGCGAAGCGATCCTGGAAGAGCTGCGCAGCCAGCACGAACTGAACCCCGCCGCCCTCGACCTGCTGCGGCAACACGCCTGGCCAGGCAACATCCGCGAACTGCGCAACGTGCTGGAACGGGCCGCG
Organism: Pseudomonas sp. Soil_N_39; assembly: GCF_057655955.1. Lineage (NCBI taxonomy): Bacteria > Pseudomonadati > Pseudomonadota > Gammaproteobacteria > Pseudomonadales > Pseudomonadaceae > Pseudomonas > Pseudomonas sp. Soil_N_39. Next base: position 240,237 of record NZ_JBDGLI010000007.1, on the reverse strand, counting down.
CTGCTCAGCGATGACCTGATGCTCACGGCGGCGGACATTCGCGCAGCCATCGGGACCTTCATCCCGGTGACACGCCCGGCGGACGTGAGCTTCGAACCCCTGCCCCATGAAACCTTCAGCCAGGCCCGGGCGCGCTTCGACCGGCACTTGATCGAAACCACCCTCGCGCAATGCGGGGGCAAGGTGGTCGAAGCGGCCGGGCGGTTGGGGCTGGGGAGGTCGACGTTGTACAAGAAGATGGTGGCGTTGGGGATTGCGGAGTCTCAATAAAGAGATTCAATTCTCAAAATATAGACTATTGGTTTTTGGAGCGCTTTGCGCTCATCGCGAGCAAGCTCGCTCCCACAGGGGACGGGGTTCTCTTGAGCTACGCGGTCAACTGTGGGAGCGAGCTTGCTCGCGATGAGGCCAGCCCAGCCCCTAAAAATCTCCAGATAGAGACAAAACCCTCGCACCCGCCCTACAAATCAAAATAATTTCCTTATATTTCAGATAGTTATACACCTGGCACAAAACTCGCTAAAGCCCTCCCCACAGTTTCACCACAACAATAACAATCCCAGGAGACACACCATGAGTGTGATCATTGCCTTGGCAGCCCTCGCGCTGCTGATGGTTGCCGCCTACCGTGGTTACAGCGTTATCCTCTTTGCTCCCATCGCCGCCCTCGGTGCCGTCCTGCTCACCGACCCGTCCGCCGTCGCCCCTGCCTTCACCGGGGTGTTCATGGAGAAAATGGTCGGTTTCATCAAACTGTATTTCCCGGTGTTCCTGCTCGGCGCGGTGTTCGGCAAGCTGATCGAGCTGTCGGGGTTCTCTCGCTCCATCGTCGCCGCAGCGATTCGCTTGCTGGGCACACGCCAGGCCATGCTGGTGATCGTGCTGGTCTGCGCCGTGCTGACCTATGGCGGTGTGTCGCTGTTTGTCGTGGTGTTCGCGGTGTACCCGTTCGCCGCCGAGATGTTCCGCCAGAGCAATATTCCCAAGCGCCTGATCCCGGCCACCATCGCCCTCGGCGCGTTCTCGTTCACCATGGACGCCCTGCCCGGCACGCCGCAGATCCAGAACATCATCCCCAGCACGTTCTTCAACACCACCGCCTGGGCCGCACCGTGGCTGGGGGTGATCGGTACGATCTTCGTGTTCAGCCTCGGCATGCTGTTTTTGCAACGCCAGCGCAACAAGGCCCAGCGCGTGGGCGAAGGCTACGGCACCGAGTTGCGCAACGAGCCGGAAACCGCCGAAGACATCAAGCTGCCGAACCCCTGGATCGCCGTTTCGCCGCTGCTGGCGGTAGGGGTCATGAACCTGCTGTTCACCCAGTGGATTCCCCAATGGTATGGCAAGACCCACAGCCTGGCGCTGCCAGGCATGGCGACGCCAGTGACCAGCGACATCGCCAAGCTCACCGCGATCTGGGCGGTGCAGGCGGCGTTGCTGGTGGGCATCATCATGGTCCTGCTGTTCGGCTTCCGGGCCATTCGCAGCAAACTGGCCGAAGGCAGCAAGAGTGCCGTGGGCGGTGCGTTGCTGGCGGCGATGAACACCGCGTCGGAATACGGCTTCGGCGCGGTCATCGCATCCTTGCCGGGCTTCCTGGTGCTGGCCGACTGGCTCAAGAACATTCCCAACCCATTGGTCAATGAAGCGGTGACGGTCACACTGCTGGCGGGCATCACCGGCTCTGCCTCGGGTGGCATGAGCATCGCCTTGGCGGCAATGTCTGAAAGCTTCATCAGCGCCGCCCACGCCGCCAACATTCCCCTGGAAGTGCTGCACCGGGTGGCCGCCATGGCCAGCGGCGGCATGGACACCCTGCCCCACAACGGCGCGGTGATTACCCTGCTGGCGGTGACCGGGCTGACCCACCGTGAGGCCTACAAAGACATTTTCTGCATTACGCTGATCAAGACCCTCGCGGTGTTCTTCGTGATCGCTGTGTTCTACGCCACTGGCATTGTGTGAGGCTCCCCATGACAACCCCTCTTTCGGGCAAGACCGCCCTGGTCACCGGCTCTACCAGCGGCATCGGCCTGGGCATCGCCCTGAGCCTGGCCAAGGCCGGCGCCAACCTGATCCTCAACGGCTTCGGCGATGCCTCGACGGTGATCGCCGAGGTGAAACAGTTCGGCGGCAAGGTCGGTCATCATCCGGCCGATGTCAGCGACCCGGCGCAGATCGCCGACATGCTCGCCTACGCCGAGCGCGAGTTCGGTGGCGTGGACATCCTGGTGAACAACGCCGGGATCCAGCACGTGGCCGCGGTGGAGGATTTCCCGGTGGAGCGCTGGGATTCGATCATTGCCATCAACCTGTCCTCGGTGTTCCACGCCACCCGCCTGAGCCTGCCAGGCATGCGCGCCAAGGGCTGGGGGCGGATTATCAACGTCGCCTCGGTGCACGGTCAGGTCGGTTCAGTAGGCAAGGCGGCGTACGTCGCGGCCAAGCATGGGGTGATCGGCCTGACCAAGGTGGTCGGCCTGGAGACCGCCACCAGCAACGTGACCTGCAACGCCATCTGCCCGGGCTGGGTGCTGACGCCGCTGGTGCAAAAACAGATCGACGACCGCATTGCCTCCGGCGTCGACCCGCAACAGGCACAGCATGACCTGTTGGCCGAGAAGCAGCCGTCCCTGGAATTCGTCACCCCGCCGCAGTTAGGAGAACTGGTGCTGTTTCTGTGCAGCGAAGCTGGGAGCCAGGTGCGGGGTGCGGCGTGGAATATTGATGGTGGATGGTTGGCCCAGTAACTCCTTGCGATCCCTTGTGGCGTGGGGATTTATCCCCGACTTGTGGGAGCAAGGCTTGCCCGCGATGAACGAAAACGCGGTTTAGCTGTTAAACCGCGGTGTGGCCATCGCGGGCAAGCCTTGCTCCCACAGATAAATCCCCTCGCCACAAGATTGGGTCGCTCTATAGTTTGTGTGTACACAAAAAAACAAGAGGCACCCCCATGTCCGACATCCTCTGGCAACCCAGCCCCGAACGCATCGCCCAGTCGCGCATGAACGCCTTTCGTCGGTTCGTCAACGCGCGGCATCACCTGCAACTGAACGACTACCCTACCCTGCACGCCTGGAGCATCGACCAGCGCGAGGCCTTCTGGCAGGCCATTGTCGATTTCTTCGAGATTCGCTTTCACCAAGCGCCCGACGCGGTACTGGTGGAGGGCGCGCAAATGCCCAGCGCTCGGTGGTTCCCTGGCGCCACGCTGAACTTCGCCGAACACCTGCTGCATCGCCGCGATGACGCCGTCGCGGTGGTGGCGCTGGCCGAAAACGGCGGCCAGGAGCAACTGACCTGGAGCGAACTCGCCGTCCACGTTGCCGGCCTGCAAAAAAACCTGCAAGCCGCCGGCGTCACCCGGGGCGACCGGGTCGCGGCGTGCATGCCCAACACCTGGCAAACACTGGTGGGTATGCTCGCCAGCACCAGCCTGGGCGCCATCTGGTCGTGCTCGTCACCGGACTTCGGCACCCAGGGCGTCATCGACCGGTTCGGCCAGATCGAGCCCAAGGTGCTGATCACCTGCGCCGGTTATCGCTATGCCGGCAAGCTCATCGACCAGCGCGCCAAGGTCAATGAAATCCTCGAACGGCTGCCGTCGCTGCAACAACTGATCGTGTTGCCTTATGCCCAACCTGACGCCCGCGTCGAAGACTTCAAGACCCCGGCCGCGGTTGCGTTGTGGAACGACTTCTATCAACCCGGTGGCGAGCCGGAATTCGTCAGCGTTCCGTTCGACCACCCGCTGTACATCCTCTACTCCAGCGGCACCACCGGGGTCCCTAAATGCATCGTCCATGGCACCGGTGGCGTGCTGCTGCAACACGTCAAGGAACATGGCCTGCACGTCGACCTCGGCCCCGAAGATCGGCTGTTCTACTACACGACCTGCGGCTGGATGATGTGGAACTGGCTAGTGTCGGCCCTCGCCGTGGGCAGCGCGGTGGTGCTCTACGATGGCTCGCCGTTCCACCCCGGTCCCGAGCGCTTGCTGGACCTGATCGATGAGCAGCGCATCAGCGTTTTCGGCACCAGCCCAAAATTCCTCGCGGCTCTGGAAAGCGAAGGCCTCAAGCCCCGGCAGACGCATCGTTTGGGCAGCCTGAAAACCCTCCTGTCCACCGGTTCGGCACTGGCGCCCCATAGCTACGACTACGTGTACCGGGACTTCAAGCCCGACGTCTGCCTGGCCTCGATGTCCGGCGGCACCGACATTGTCTCGTGCTTCGTCAACGGCAACCCACTGTCACCGGTGCGCCGGGGCGAAATGCAAGGCAAGAGCCTGGGCATGGCCGTGCAGGTCTGGAGCGAGGCCGGCAACCCGGTCATCGCTGAAAAAGGTGAGTTGGTGTGCACCCGGCATTTCCCGGCAATGCCCATTGGTTTATGGAATGACCCTCGACAGGAAAAACTGCGCGCGTCCTACTTCGCCCAGTTCCCCGGCGTCTGGGCCCAAGGTGACTACGCCGAAGAACTGCCCCACGGCGGCCTGTTGATCCATGGACGCTCCGACGCCGTGCTCAACCCGGGTGGCGTGCGCATCGGCACGGCGGAAATCTATCGGCAGGTGGAAAAGGTCGAGCAGGTGCTGGACAGCGTCGCCATCGGCCAGCAATGGCAGGGTGATGTCCGGGTGGTGCTGTTCGTGCGCCTGCGCGATGGCGTGACGCTGGATGATGCCTTGGAACAACGGATCCGCCAGGTCATCCGCGCCAACACCACACCACGGCATGTGCCGGCGAAAATCCTCGCGGTCAGTGATATTCCGCGAACCATCAGCGGCAAGGTGGTGGAGTTGGCGGTGCGCAATGTGGTGCATGGCGAGGTGGTGAAGAACACCGATGCCCTCGCCAACCCCGGGGCGCTGGAGCAGTTTCGGGATCGGCCGGAGCTTGCGAGCTGACCGTCAGGGCCTCACCTGTGCGGAGCAAAAACCTGTGGGAGCAAAGCTTGCTCGCGATGAACGGTAACGCGGTAGGTCTGAAAAACCGCGTCGCCAGCATCGCGAGCAAGCTTTGCTCCCACAGGCTTTGCTCCCACAGTTTTGCCCCCCAGGTGTTGCTCCCACAAGTGTTGTTCTCACAGAAATTTTCAATCCATAAGCCCCCACTCCCCCGCCGCCGGATCGGCCGGTGGCGCCGCAGTCCCCGACTCGCTATGCAACTTCAAACGCAACCGCAGGTTGTTCGCCGAGTCGGCGTTTTTCAGGGCTTCCTCCTCATCGATGGCGCCTTCGACCACCAGGTTGAACAGGGCCTGGTCAAAGGTTTGCATTCCCAGTTCCTCTGACTTCTCCATGATGCCCTTGAGCTCGCCAAGTTCGTTGCGCCGGATCAGGTCGGCCACCGTCGGTGAGCCCAGCATCACCTCCACCGCCGCCCGCCGCTGGCCGGCACGGGTGCGCACCAGGCGTTGGGAAACGAACGCCTTGAGGTTGTTGCCCAGGTCGTTGAGCAGCTGCGGCCGGCGCTCTTCCGGGAAGAAATTGATCACCCGGTCCAGGGCCTGGTTGGCGTTATGGGCATGCAAGGTGGAAATCACCAGGTGCCCGGTATCGGCGAACGCCAGGGCATGCTCCATGGTTTCCCGATCGCGGATCTCGCCGATCAGCACCACATCCGGCGCCTGGCGCAGGGTGTTTTTCAGGGCCGCATGAAAACTGCGGGTGTCGACACCGACCTCCCGTTGGTTGATGATGGATTTCTTGTGCCGATGGATATACTCCACCGGATCCTCGATGGTGATGATGTGGCCGCTGCTGTTGCGATTGCGGTAATCGATCAGCGCCGCCAGGGAGGTCGACTTGCCTGAGCCGGTCGCACCGACGAACAGCATCAACCCCTGTTTCTCCATGATGCTGTCCAACAGCACCCGGGGCAGTTTCAGGTCTTCGAAGCGCGGGATGTCCAGCTTGACGTTGCGGATCACCATGGACACGTCATTGCGCTGCTTGAAGACATTGACCCGGAACCGCCCGACGCCGGCCAGGGAGATCGCCAGGTTCATTTCCAATTCCCGATCGAACTCAAGCCGCTGTTCGGCGTCCATCAAAGACTCGGCGAGCCGGGCAATGTCGCCGACCTTGAAGGCTTCGTTACCCAAGGGCTTGAGCACGCCCTCGAAACGCGCGCACGGCGGCGCCCCCGTGGACATGTAAAGGTCGGAACCATTTTGGCTCGCCAGGATTCGCAATAACGGATCGATTTCCATGGACTGAAACTTCCGCGAGACATCAATGAAACAAGTTGAGCCGAACATGAAACCCTTCAGACCCACCCGCACTTACTTTCCTCAAAGGATAGTAGACCCCGTGGTACAGACACGACAGCCAGGGATCGCGTGATGAACGTGACATCCGCCGGCAGCGATACACAGCGCCTGGTCAGCCTGGTGGACTGGGCCAAGACCCCGTTGGGCGCTGCCCGAAACTGGCCCCAGAGCTTGCACACCGCCGTGGACATCGTGCTCCATTCGCCCATGCCGATGGCCTTGCTGTGGGGACCGCAACTGTCCCATCTCTACAACGACGCCTTCGGCCGACTGGCCGGGGACAAGCACCCCCAGGCGTTCGGCCAGCCGACCCATGCAGCATGGCCCGAACTCAAAGAAACGAGCGAAGGGATTTACCACCGCGTGTTGCAAGGCCAGACGCACACCTGCCGCGATCAGCACTGGCGCGTGCCTTTCGCCGGTCGCCTCTGCGATGTCTGGCTGGACCTGACCTACAGCCCGGTGCGTGACGAAAGCGGCAGCGTCGCCGGCATCCTGGTCACCGCCATCGAGACCAGCGAACGACGCCGCCTGGCCATGGAGTTCGAACGGCGCTCCGAGGCCAGCCTCAAGGCCCAGCACGAAAGTGAAGAGCGCCTGCAACTGGCCTTGGCCGCCGCCGACGCGTTGGGTACCTGGGATTGGGACATCAGCGAAGACCGCTTCATTGCCGACGCACATTTCGCCTTGTTGCATGGCGTCGATCCGAACCTGTCGCGCCAGTTGCCCATCAGCGCCTACCTCGAAGGTGTGCATCCCGAGGACCGGGCGATGGTTGCCCGCAGCATCAAGCACTGCATCACCCACGGCACCGAATACGCCGAGGAGTACCGGCTGCTGCAACCCGACAATGAGTTGCGCTGGGTATACGTGCGTGGCCGTTGCTACAAGGACCGCCACGGCCGGCCCAAGCGCTTTCTTGGCGCGGCCCTGGACCTGACCGAACGCAAGCGCACCGAGCAAGCCCTGCGCCAGAGCCAGACCGAGCTGCAGTTGATCATCAATGCCATGCCGATCCTCATCAGCTATGTGGACCGTGAAGAGCGCTTCCGGCTGAACAACAGCGCCTACCTGAACTGGTATGGCCTGACCCCGCAGGAGCTCTATGGCAAGACCGTCCGCGAAGTGCTCGGCGAAGAGGCCTATGCCGCCCGCGCCCAACAGATCGCCGACGCCCTGGCCGGCAAGCCGTGCAGCTTCACCGTGCAGATGGACCATCGCGACGGTCGCCCGCGCCATTCACTGATCAACTACCTGCCCCGCCACGGCGCGGACGGTGCGGTGAACGGTTTCTACATCTTCGTGATCGACGAGACCGAGAGCCGGAAAACCGAGGAAGCCCTGCGCAACCTCAACGAAACACTGGAGGAACGGGTCATCGCCCGGACCCAGCAATTGGCCGAAGCCAACCAGCGCCTGCAAAGCGAGATGTTCGAACGCGAGCGCGCCGAAGAAGCCCTGCGCCATGCGCAGAAAATGGAGGCCGTGGGCCAACTCACCGGCGGCATTGCCCATGACTTCAACAACATGCTCACCGGCATCCTCGGCAGCCTCGACCTGATGCAACGCTACATCGCCGCCGGGCGCACCGCCGAGATCGGTCGCTTCACCGAGGCGGCAGTGGCCTCGGCCAACCGCGCCGCGTCCCTGACCCATCGACTGCTGGCGTTTTCCCGCCGTCAGTCCCTGGACCGCAAGCCGCTGGACGCCAACGAGCTGGTGTGCTCGCTCGAAGACCTGCTGAGCCGGACCACCGGCGATCACATCGTGCTGCGCCTGCAACTGACCCACGAGCTGTGGCCAGTCAGCACCGATGCCAGCCAGTTGGAAAACGCCCTGCTCAACCTGGTGATCAACGCCCGGGATGCGATGCCCGACGGCGGCGAGTTGGTCGTCGAAACCGCCAACGTCTACCTAGACGGCACGGACATCAACACCCTGGAACCGGTCAAGGCCGGCGACTACGTGATGATCGCCGTCAGCGACAACGGCAGCGGCATGACCCCCGCCGTGCTGGCCAAGGCCTTCGACCCGTTCTTCACCACCAAGCCCATCGGCCAGGGCACCGGTCTGGGGTTGTCGATGATCTACGGGTTTGCCCAACAGTCGGGTGGGCACCTCAACCTGGACAGCGTGCCGGGCCAGGGCACGCGGGTGCAGTTATACCTGCCGCGCCTGCACGTTTCGCCGGCTCAACAACCCGTCACGCCGGAGACGCTCGACGTACCGCCGGCCATCGCCGGGGAAACCGTATTGCTGGTGGAAGATGAACCCGCCGTGCGCATGCTGGTGCTCGACCTGTTGAAGACCTTGGGCTACACCGCCCTTGAGGCCCAGGACGCCGTGACGGCCCTGCCCATGCTGGAATCGGACCAGCGCATCGACCTATTGGTGACCGACGTCGGGCTACCGGGCATGAATGGCCGGCAACTGGCGGAAATCGCCCGTCAGCACCGGCCGGGGCTGAAAGTGCTGTTCATGACCGGTTACGCGCAGAAAGCCGCCGAACGCCAGGGGTTCCTCGACCAGGGCATGGACATGGTCGCCAAACCCTTCACCCTTGATCTGCTGGCCAACAAGATTCGGACGATGATCAACCATGGCAGCTGACTTGAGGCATAATCGCCGCCCCGTCGCACCGTTCAGGTCATCGCTGCAATGAAAGCCCAAGCCCGCCATATCCTGGTGAAAACCGCCGAAGAAGCCGAACAGCTCAAGCAACGCATCACCAAGGGCGAAGCCTTCGATGTGCTGGCCAAGAAATACTCCACCTGCCCCTCAGGCAAACGCGGCGGCGACCTGGGCGAAGTGCGGCCGGGGCAGATGGTCGGTGCGATCGACGCGGTGATCTTCAAGAAGCCCTTGCGGGTGGTGCATGGGCCGATCAAGAGCAAGTTCGGCTATCACTTGGTGCAGGTGTTCTACCGCGACTAACGATCGCCCAATCTCCCTGTGAATTCCTCTGTGGGAGCGAGCTTGCTCGCGATAGCGCCGGATCAGCCAGTATCCATGTCGACTGACCCACTGCTATCGCGAGCAAGCTCGCTCCCACAGGTTCTGTATCTCCTCTATCTAGGCATCAACGCCCCCGGCACCTGGATCACCCGGCTCGCCAATCGATGCCCCGCCTCGGCCGCCTCCACCGGGCCACCGCCCAGCAAGCGGCTCGCCAGGTAAGCGGCGCTGAAGGAATCTCCCGCCGCCGTGGTGTCGACAACACGCTCGACCCGCAGGGCAGGCACCTCATAGGACTTGCCGTCGCAACGAATCAGGCAGGCCTCGGCGCCGCGCTTGAGCACCACCTCGGGCGTGCCGAGTTGTGCATAGGCGGCGAACACCGCCTCGCTGTCGGCATGACCGAACAAGGCCTGCTCGTCCTCCACGGTCAACAGCGCCAGCTCCACGAAAGGCAGTACGCTGCGATACGCCGCCCGCGCCGCTTCGACCGAGGCCCAGAGCCTTGGCCGGTAGTTATTGTCGAACACCACCTGAGCCCCGCGCCGCCGCGCTTCGATCAGGGTTTCGATGAGTTTGCCACGCCCCTGCTCACCGAGCACCGCCAGGGTAACGCCGCTGAAATACAGCACATCGTAATCAGGCAATGCGGCCAGGATGGGCGCGGCGGCCGGGGTGGTAAAACAATCGCGCACCGCCGCCTCGTTGCGCCAGTAGAGGAATCGCCGCTCGCCCGCCGCATCGGTCTGGATGCAATACAGACCCGGCAGGCGTCCAGGCAAACGCTGGACCCGTTGCAGCCCGATGTTTTCTTCGGCCCAGCGCTCACACATGGCATCGCTGAAACTGTCGTCGCCCAGGGCGGTGACGTAATCCACCGCGCCGCTGTCGCCCAAGGCGCGGGACAGGTACACCGCGGTGTTCAGGGTGTCGCCGCCGAAGCTTTGCAGCAGGCTGCCGTCGGCGCGTTGTTGCAGTTCGATCATGCATTCGCCGATCAGGGCGATGCGGGGTTTGGGGTGGTTCATGGATGATCCTGGTGGTTCGATGGTGTCTGGCAGGCCGCCATCGCGAGCAAGCTCGCTCCCACATTTGGGCCGTTGTGAACACACAATCCGTGCCTGCCAAACATCCCTTGTGGGAGCGAGCTTGCTCGCGATAGCCGCAACTCGGTCTGAAGGCTAGAAACAAGTCTCCATGCTCTCCACCACCCGCAACTGCTCATCCACCAGACACCCCACCCGCCACTTGTCGAACGTCAGGCACGGATGAGAAGTCCCAAACGAAATAATGTCGCCCACACGCAGCTCAACCCCCGCTGCCACACTCATGAACGCATGCTGGTCCATCACCGCCGTCACCTTGCAACCGCTGACGTCGTCACCCGCCACCGCGTCCGACCCGGGCGTGTAGCGCTTGAGCGGCACCGGCAGTCCGGCGTCGTAGGCCACGTCGCGCTTGCCCAGGGCGATCACCGCGAAGCCCGGCTCCGGCAGCGATTGCACGTGGGCCCAGACTTCCAGGGCCGGGCGCAGGCCTTCGTGCAGGTCGCTGCGGCGTTCCAGTACGCAGCACTGGGCCTCTTTGTAGATGCCATGGTCATGGGCCACGTAACTGCCGGGACGCAGCACGCTGAGGAAACGCCCGTGGGCATTCTGGGCTTCGAAGGATTCGGCGATCAGGTCGTACCAGGCCGACCCCGAGGCGGTGATGATCGGCTTGTCGATGGCAAAGGCATCGGTGTCCTGCAACTGCACCGCCTGCCGGACCAACGATGCCGCGAATGCGCGGATGCCGCTGATGGCGTGGTCGCCGTGGATCACCCCTTCGTAGCCTTCGATACCGGTCAACGCCAGCGCCGGTTGACTGCGAATCGCCTCGGCCAGGGCCAACACCTCGGCCTCGGTCCGGCAGCCACACCGACCACCGACGACGCCGTACTCGATCATCACATTGAGCCGCACGCCGCGAGAAGCGAAGTAGGCACCCAGGTCGGCGACGTTGTCCGGATGATCGACCATGCAATGGAATTCGAACGTTGGGTCGGCCAGCAGATCGGCGATCAGCGCCATATTCGGCGTGCCCACCAATTGGTTGGCCATCAACACCCGGCGCACGCCATGGGCGTAGGCGGCACGGGTTTGCACGGCGGTGGCGAGGGTCAGGCCCCAGGCACCAGCCTCCAGCTGTCGGCGAAACAGCGCGGGGGTCATGCTGGTCTTGCCGTGGGGCGCCAGTTCGGCACCGCTGCGGGTGACGAAATCTTGCATCCAGCGGATGTTGTGCTCCAGGGCCGCGCGGTGCAGCACCAGCGCCGGCAGGCTGACGTCCCGTAGCAAGTGGGCGCCGACGGTGGCGGCGCCTTTTTCGACGCAGGCATTAAGGATGGCAGATGACATGTTCGAACTCCTCGCGCACGGCCACTAGTGCCGCAGCTGTCTATTCATTGATACGACGAGCCAGGTTGTTGGCGCTTTCGATCAGCACCCGGCGGTAGTCGGCGTAATTGTTCTTGGCGTCGGCCCGTGGGGCGACGATGCACAGAGTGGCGATGGCCACGCCGCCGGGGTCTTTGACCGGTGCGGCGAAGCAGTGGGTGAAGGTGTCGGCGACGCTGTCGAAAGAGAAAAAACCATCGATGCCGGCCTGGCGGATTTCCTTGAGAAATTGCTCCACGGGCAGGCGCTCGCCATCCGGCAAAATGAAGTCGTCGGGGTCGATCAGGTCGACAATCTGTTGGTCACTCAGATGCGCCAGCAGCAGGCGCCCGGACGCCGTCCACGGGATCGGCGCGTTTTCACCGATGTCCGATGAAATGCGGAAATGCCGCTCACCTTCCTTCATCAGCGCGACGGTGTATTTGCGCCCGTTGAGCAGGCACATCTGCGCCGTTTCCCGGGTCTGACTCACGATCTCCTGCAAGGCCTGGTCAGCCTCGCGGCTCAGGTCGAAATGCCGCAGGTGCGCCTGCCCGAGAAAATACAACTGGCGGCCCAGATAGACGTGACCGTCCTTGCCCACCGGCTCGAGGATGCGTCGTTCCAGCAGCGACGCCACCAATTCATAGACCGTGGACTTGGGGCTGCCGATGCCGCTGGCAATATCGTTCGGGCGCAGCGGCTGGCCGATTTCCTTGAGGAAATCGAGGATATCGAACGCCCGATCCAGTCCTCGGGCCCGGCGTTTGATGGTGTCTTCGGTCATGTTTTCGGTTCCCATTCAATTGGCCGGGAGTTTAACCAGACTGCTGCGCCGCCTGATAGATCGCTATCGCGGGCAAGCCATGCTCCCACAGCAGGATGCGTTCCCTTGTGGGAGCAAGGCTTGCCCGCGATGAGCCCCCCGTGGTTCAGGTCTTTTTCTTGTAGGCGATGCAATCGATCTCGACCTTGCAATCGACCATCATGCTGGCCTGCACGCAGGCCCTGGCCGGGGCATGTTCCGGGCTGAAGTATTCGCCGAACACCTTGTTGAAACTCCAGAAATCCCGTGGGTCTTCCAACCACACGCCGCAGCGCACCACATCTTCCAGGCCGTACCCGGCCTCTTCGAGAATGGCCACCAGGTTCTTCATGGTCTGGTGGGTCTGCTCGACGATTCCGCCGACAATGATCTCGCCGTTCACCGCCGGTACCTGGCCGGACACGTGCAGCCAGCCATCGGCCTCCACGGCGCGGGCAAATGGCCGTGGCTGGCCGCCGCCTGCGGTGCTGCCGGTGCCGTAGCGCGTAATGCTCATGGGTATCTCCTTGTTGAGTGAAGGTTAAAAACGGGTGTTCTTGAGAAATTCCGCCAGACGCGGTGATTGCGGCCGCTCGAACAGTTCTTTGGGTGGCCCTTGCTCTTCGATGCGGCCCTGGTTCATGAACACGATTTTGTCGGAGACCTCGAAGGCGAAGCGCATTTCGTGGGTCACCAGCAGCATGGTCATGCCGTCTTCGGCCAGGCCCTTGATCACGTTCAGCACCTCGCCGACCAATTCCGGGTCCAGGGCCGAGGTGACTTCGTCGAACAGCATCAGGCTGGGGTTCATGGCAATCGCCCGGGCAATCGCCACGCGCTGCTGCTGGCCGCCGGACAACTGGCCGGGAAAGTGATCGCGTCGCTCCAACAGGCCCACCCGCTCCAGCCATTTCTCGGCCAGGGCCACCGCCTCGTCCTTGGGCAGCTTTTTCACTTTGAGCAGGCCCAGGGTGACGTTCTGCAATGCGGTCAAATGCGGGAACAGGTTGAATTGCTGGAAGGCCATGCCGGTCATGGCCCGGTGCCGGGCGATGACCTTCTCGGGGTGGCGCACACGCTTGCCGTCGATGTCGTCGTAGCCGATGGACTCACCATCGAGGACGATCCGCCCACCCTGGAATTCTTCGAGCATGTTGACGCAACGCAGCAGCGTGGTCTTGCCCGAACCGCTGGAGCCGATCAGCGTGACCACGTTGCCGCGCTGCATGCTCAGGTCCACGCCCTTGAGCACTTCCAATGGGCCGTATTGTTTGCGCAGGCCGCGAATGTCCAGCAGCGGCTGGGTGTTGGAGGGCTCTGTGTTGGAGAGCTCTGTGTTGGAGAGGTTCGTATTGGGGAGATTCGAAACGTCAGTCATGGCAACGCCACCCGCTTTTCAATGTGCCGCCCGAGCAACTCGATGGCGTAATTGATGATGAAAAAGAGAAAACCGGCGAACAGGTAAAACTCCAGGGTCATGAAGGTCCGCGCAATGATCTGCTGGGTGCTGAGCAGCAGTTCCGCGACGCCTATCACCGACAACAGGGTCGAGGCCTTGACGATCTCGGTGGAGGAATTGACCCAGGTCGGCAGGATCTGCCGCAACGCCTGGGGCAACAGCACATAGCCCAGCGACTGGTAGAACGTCAGGCCTATGGCCTGGCTCGCCTCCATCTGTCCACGGGGCAATGCCTGCAAGGCCCCGCGCACGATCTCGGCCACGTGGGAGCCGCAGAACAGCGTCAGGCCCAGCACGCCGGCCTGGAACGCACCGATCTGCCAGCCCAGGGCCGGGGCCATGTAGAAGCAGGCCAGCACCAGCACAAACACCGGCGTGCCGCGGATCAGGTCGACGTAGAAGCGAAACGGCGCGCGCATCCAGGTCCGACCATAGGTCAGCACCAGGCCGGCGACCAAGCCAATCAGCGTGCCCAACACGATCGCCAACAACGAACACTGCACACTGGTCAGGAAGCCAGCCCACAGGGTATCCCGGGCGACCCATAACTCATGCAACCAACTGGGTGATTCGTACATGGCAGACTCCTAACGGCGGATCGCCAGGCGCTGCTCGAAATACCGCAGCACCATGGCAATGAGGTAACAGGCCGCGACATACAGGGCCGTGGTCACCAGCCAGGTTTCGATCACCCGGTAGCTCTCCACGTTGATCTTGCGGGCGTAATAGGTCAGCTCCGGCACGGCAATCGCCGCCGCCAGGGAGGTGTCCTTGAACAGCGAGATGAAGTTGTTCGACAAGGCCGGCAACACGTTGCGCAGCATCACCGGCACGGTGACGTAGGCCTTCACCTGCCACTCGCCCAGGCCGATGGCCAGCCCCGCTTCCCGCTGCCCCTTGTGAATGCTCAACAACCCACCGCGAAACACCTCGGTCAGGTAGGCCCCGGCATACAGCGAGAGGGTGATGACGAACGACGGCAACTTGTCCAGGCGGATGCCCAGGCCCGGCAAGGCGAAGTAGATCAACAGGATCAGCACCAGAATCGGCGTATTGCGGATCACCGTGACATACACCGACGCCAGTACCCGCAGGACCCGATGTTTGCTGAGCAGCGCGAACGCCATCGCCAGGCCGATCACGCAACCGATGGCGATCGACACCAGCGCCAGGGAAAGCCCCAGCCCCAGCCCCGCCAGCAGGGTGTCGAAATCGCGCCAGACGGCGGCAAAGTTCAACTGATAATTCATGGTCGGCAGTACCTTCGACGGAGCGCCCGCAAGAGGCGCCCCGGGCTCACAGGGTCATTTGAATTCAACGGGGAAACCGATCGCCGGCGACGGCAGCTCGACGCCGAACCACTGCTTGAAGGACGCCGCGTAGGTGGGGAATTCCACGCCGGTCATGGCTTCATGCAAGGTGGTGTTGACGAAGTTCAGCCAGTCCTGGTCGCCGCGCTTGACCGCACAGGCGTAGGTTTGCGGGCTCCACGCGTAGGCCGGGCTGCGGTAGCGCCCAGGGTTCTGCACCATCAGGTATTTGACCGAGGACTGGTCGGTGGCGGCGGCATCGGCACGGCCGGAGTTCACCGCCTGGTACATCAGGTCGACGCTGTCGTACTGGTCGACCTTGGCCTTGGGCAACGCCTGGTGCACCAATTCTTCGGCGTAGACGTTCTGCAGCACCGCCACGGTGACGTCATCGCCCGCCGCCTTGAGGTCTTCGATTTCCTTGTACTTGCTGTTGGCCGGCAGCAGCAGGCCCACGCCTTCGCGGTAGTACGGCAGGGTGAACGCCACTTGCTGGGCGCGACTGGCGGTGACGGTGATGAATTGGCAGCTCATGTCGACCTTGTCGGTCAACAGGTTGGGAATCCGTGCATCGGACGACTGCACCACGAACTCGACTTTCTCCGGGTCATTGAACAGGCCCTTGGCGACCATACGCGCGATATCGATATCGAAGCCCTGCAACTTGCCATCCGCTCCCTGGAAGTGCCACGGCGCATTGGTACTGCCCGTGCCCACGATCAATTTCCCCCGTTGCAGCACGCTGTCCAGCTTGCTGTCGGCCGCCTGAGCGACCCCCATGGCAGCCGTCGTGGCCGCAAAGAGAAAAACACACGCTTTGAACAAGGAAGGTCGGCGTTGCATGGCAAGCACTCCAGAGTGAGTTTATTCCGCTATACCGGAATATGGTATGTAACAACGGAATAGACAGCAGAAAGTGTGCCACAGGCTTGAGGGCCATGGGTGAGGAAAATGGAAAGTGAGGGAAATCAGGGGGATGGGGAAAACAGACCTGCGGACGGCGGCGTCCGTGTGCAAATGCTGTTGCTACCGTTGGCCACGACGCACGGGTAACAAGGCCCCAAACCGGGTACTCGGCGCACCGAAACGGAGCCACTTAGGAATGGTAAATGGATACCTTGTGGGAGCGAGCTTGCTCGCGATGGCGGTGAATCAGTCAGCGATGAAGCCGACCGACCTGTCGCTATCGCGAGCAAGCTCGCTCCCACAATTGTTCGGTGGTGTGCCTGGCCTACTTGCGCTTGTAGCTCTTGCTGCCGCCAGGCGTGAGGCAATAGACCCCACCCCTGGGGCCGACGCAATAATTGCCACTGCCGCATTGGCAACCGTCGGCGGACTTGAGCAACGACTGCGGCCGGGCCTCGTTCCGAAGCCCCAGCACAGCGGAACAGGACTTTTTCGAAGCACTGATGGAGCCGTCATTGCACAGGAAGGTATCCCCGTCACACCCGGCAATCCCGCCCTTGCGCCCGGAACACGGTTGATTGGCGGCAAGGGCTGAAGTGCCCAGGGTCAACAACAGGATCGCGACACAGGCGCGAAGTAAGGTGGACGGTCCGTGACAGTGCTTCATGGCAGCTTCCAGGCTGATAGATGGCCCTATGCTAGCACCGCATCAGCCACCGCGCCTAACGCCCGCAAAACCTCACCCGGGACAACATCCGCAGATCCCCCTCGCGGTAATAGTCATCGCTCCAACTGTCATCCACCGCCAGCGGCTTGACCTGCTTGAGGGCGAGTTTTTTCGCGAAGTAGCGAAAGCGGTAATGCTCATAGAAACGCAGCAGTTCCAACCCGTAGCGGTCGGCCAGGTCGGTGTCGCCCTGGATGATCAGGTAGTTCTCGTCGTTGCCGCTGCTGGCCGCGGCGCTCAGGTTATGGCTGCCGCTGAGGATGGTCGGCGTGTCGCTGGTGAAGTCGGTGACGATGGCTTTGGTGTGCACCAGCAGGTTGCCCTTCTGGCCTTTCATGTTTTCCCGTAGCCAGCCTTCCAGGCCGGTGTTGAGCAATGCGGTGGCGGCGAATTCAGCGGTGCGGTCGGCGTGAAAGCCGGTGATGCGGCTCTTGGTGTTTTGCAGGCCGTAGCGCAACACGTCGTCATTGGGTGCGCCGAGCAAGGCGTCGAGAATGCGCTCGGGCAACACAAAAGCGGTGACGAACAACAGGTCCTTGCGCGCCCCCTTGATGATGTCGACGAAGCGGTCCAGGTCGCCCTCCCCGGTGCGCGGCGAGAATCCGGCGAATAACGCCTCTTGCGGCGCCATGGCATTGTTCAGCGTCAGCCACTGGCGAGTGGCATCGACGTCTCGGGGCGTTGCCCAGATTTGCTCGAATACCTGAAGATAGCAGTGGCTAACCCGAGGGTCGTCCAACACATGCACGACGTTGGCCTGGCGGTAGATACCGTTGGCGGTGAAGTTGGTGCTGCCGCACAGCACGGCTTCAGGTTGCAATGAGCCGCCGGCCTCCACCTTGCTCAGCACAATGAATTTGTTGTGGAAAATGTTGTGGGTGACCCGTCCACGTTTGTTGGCCGCCGGCATGTGCTCGAGACTGGCCTCGTTGCGCGCCGTGGTGTCGTCTCCCGGCTCGGCGTGATACAGCACCCGCACCTGGGCGCCACGAGCGTGAGCAGCAGTCACTGCGTCGACGATCACCGGCAGCTCGTATTCATAGATGGCGACGTCCAAGGCCCAGCTGGCATCCAGCGCCCGGTCGATGAAACCGGTCAAGCGACCCAGCAAGCCGTTTTCCAACCAGCGACGCGGTGCGTCGGGCCAGTCATCGATGGACAGGTGCTTGTTGGCATCGATCAGCGCGTCCACTTCGGGAAACTTGCGCTGGAACGCCTGGCTGGCGGCTACGGCACGGTTGAAGATAACGCCCTGGTTGGCCGGCTGGCCGTCGTCGCTGGTGACGGTGACGGCCAGTGACTCGCCCAACTGCGGTGCATCGGAGCTGCCATAGGCCAGGTGCACGCGGTAGTGGATCGTCACGCCGGGGTTGACGGCGTAGTCGGCCCAGCGAAATTTCTGCAAGGGCGCCTTGTCGCTGGGGGTGGCGTGGAACTGGGGAAAGGTGTGGGCCTTGTCGGGGAAGGTCAGGCTGTTGAACAAGAACAACCAGGGCTTGTCGCCCTGCTGCTTCTCGATGGCAAAGCCCAGCAAGCCCTTGCGCCGGGATTCAGCCAGGTCCATGGCGAGCAGCACGCCATTGGTGCCGGCATAGGCCTTGACCCGAAAATCGTCCTGGGCGTTGGTGACGAGTACGCGCATGGTTCACTCCTGTGAGGGGGCTGCCTGAGCATAGTGCAGTGATGCGGGTCAAATGGGCAGTTCATTGGAATCGAGGGGATACCATCGCGAGCAAGCTCGCTCCCACAGGGGGCCGGGTGTCCATCGGTTATGTATTCACAACGAAACCCATGTGGGAGCGAGCTTGCTCGCGATAGGGCCCTGACAGTCCCAGCACCTTTCAATCAGCCTCATCGATATGCCGATACTCAGCCCCCAACCGCCCCGCCAACTGCCGGGCCCGGCCCAGGCGAATCGGGCCTCTTTCGATGTCGATCAACAGGCATGGGCAATCGAGAAGCAACGGTGAAAGCCCCTGCTTGACGCGTCCGTCGGTCATCACCAAGACCCGTTGCTGCTCCGCCGGGTAGCGCTTGCGCCGCGCCACCAGCCAGCGCCCGGCCTCGTTCAGCGCCGCCAGCAACGGCGTTCCGCCACCGGCGCCCAAGCCATCAAGCCAGTCGCGCAGACCGGCCGAGGCCTTGAGCCCTTGTACCTGCCAGTTCGGCTGCATGCCGCTGGCCGTCAACAGCGCCAGGCGGGCGCGCTGTCGGTAGGCGTCGTCGAACAGTTGCGCCAACAGGCCTTTGCCGTCACTCAAGGCGCGATGACGACGGGTCGAGGCCGACGCATCGACGATGACCAGCCACAGCTCATGGGGCGAGCGATGGCGAGCGTGCCAGCGCACGTCTTCATGGCGGCGTGGCCGGCCATTGAGCAACGTCCCCGGCCAGTTCACCGCACCGCTGGCCGCCGCTTTGCTCCGGCCCTGGCGGCCCTGGTCGAGTCGCCCGGCACGGGGTCTGGCATTCGCCCCCGCTGGCGAGCGGGGGCGAATGCCTAGGGCTTTTTTGGCCAGATCGGCACGTCACGCCGAGCCCCGGTTGGCAACGTCCGGGCCGGCAGGTCGCCCCACTGGCCCTGGCCTTCATTGGGTTCAGCGGTTTTTTCCGCCCCCGCTCCCGTCGGCGCCTGGGGCGGTGCCGGTGCCGAATGCCCCCGCCGCCGGTGACGCAAGGCAAATTCGCCGACTGCCTCGATGTCTTCATCGGCAATCGCGTCGGCACCGCGCCAGGCCGCATGGGCCCGGGCCGCCCGCAGCCAGACCAGGTCGGCGCGCAAGCCATCGACCCCGGCGGCAAAACAACGCTCGGTAATCTGCGCCAATGCCCCGTCATCCAGGGCGATCCCGGCCAAGCGGTCGCGCGCCTGCTGGCAACGTTCGCGCAGCTGCTGTTGGGCCATCTCCCACTGCCCGCAGAACGCCAGCGGATCGCTGTCGAAATCCAACCGCCGCCGGATGATCTGGCCGCGTTCAGCCGGTGCGGTGTGACCGTCAAGGGCGACGTTCAGGCCAAAACGGTCGAGCAACTGCGGACGCAGCTCGCCCTCTTCCGGGTTCATGGTGCCGATCAGCACAAAGCGCGCCGGATGCCGATGGGAAATGCCGTCGCGCTCGATCAGGTTGGTACCACTGGCGGCCACATCGAGCAGCAGATCCACCAGGTGATCGGGTAGCAGGTTCACTTCATCGACGTAAAGTACGCCACCGTCGGCCTTGGCCAGCACGCCGGGAGAAAATTGCGCGCGCCCTTCCCCCAGCGCCGCGTCCAGGTCCAGGGTGCCCACCAGCCGCTCTTCGGTGGCACCGAGGGGCAAGGTGACGAACTGACCGCTGGCCAGCAGATCCGCCAAGCCCCGAGCCAACGTGGACTTGGCTATGCCCCGCGGGCCTTCGATCAGCACGCCGCCGATTTTCGGGTCGATCGCGGCCAGACACAGGGCCAGTTTCAGGTCATCGGCACCGACCACGGCGGAGAGCGGGAAATGGGGGGTGTGGGTCATATCTAATTCTCAAGAGTGGTCGGTAACGTCAATGCGAACAGAGTACTTGTGGGAGCAAGGCTTGCCCGCGATGAACGAAAACGCGGTTTAGCTGCTAAACCGCGGCGCGACCATCGCGGGCAAGCCTTGCTCCCACAGGGTGGAGATAAATCCCTTTGCCACAGGTCAACCCATCACAGGGGTTGTGTCTCGCCTGTTGAGTAGGCACGTCAGCCATCTTCTTCTATGTCCAACAACAAATTCTCCAACGCCTCGCGATACTCCCCCGGTGCCTGCCACATCCCCCGCTGCTGCGCTTCGAGCATGCGCTCGGTCATGTCTCGCAAGGCGTCGGGGTTGTGCTGGCGGACGAAGTCCCGGGTGTCTGGGTCGAGCAGGTAGGCATCGGCCAGCAACGCGTACTGGTGGTCGTCGATCAACCGGGTGGTGGCGTCGAAGGCAAACAGGTTGTCCACCGTCGCCGCCAGCTCGAACGCGCCTTTATAGCCGTGCCGCTTCACGCCGTCGATCCACTTCGGATTCGCCGCGCGGGAGCGGATGACGCGGTTGAGCTCTTCCTTCAGGGTGCGGATCCTGGGCAAGTCCGGCTGGCTGTGATCGCCATGGTAACTGGCCGCCGCGGCGCCACCGAGGGTTTCGACCGCTGCCAGCATGCCGCCCTGGAACTGGTAATAGTCGTTGGAATCGAGCAGGTCGTGCTCGCGGTTGTCCTGGTTCTGTAGCACCGCCTGCACCTGGCTCAAGCGCCGGGAGAACTGATCGCGGGCGGCGGTGCCTTCATCGCTGGCACCGTAGGCGTAGCCACCCCAGTTCAGGTACACCTCGGCCAGATCCTCGCGGCTCTGCCACAAGCGACCGTCGATCGCGCCCTGCACGCCCGCGCCATAGGCCCCGGGCTTGGCACCGAAAATCCGCCAGCCGGCCTGGCGTGCCGCGGCATCTGGCTCAAGACCCGAGACTAGCAAGGCTTCGCGCTCACTGCGCACCTTGGCTGCCAACGGATTCATATCGTCCGGTTCATCGAGGGCGGCGACGGCCTGCACGGCGGCATCGAACAAGCGGATCAGGTTGGCAAAGGCATCCCGGAAGAACCCGGACACGCGCAAGGTGACATCGACCCGAGGCCGGTCCAGGAGGCTCAGCGGCAGGATCTCGAAGTCATCGACCCGCTGGCTGCCGGTGGCCCACACCGGACGCACACCCATCAACGCCATGGCCTGGGCGATGTCGTCGCCGCCGGTGCGCATGGTGGCGGTGCCCCACACCGACAGGCCGAGCTGGCGCAGGTGATCGCCGTGGTCCTGCAAGTGCCGCTCAAGGATCAAGTTGGCCGACTGGAAACCGATGCGCCACGCCGTGGTGGTGGGTAGGTTGCGTACGTCCACCGAGAAGAAGTTGCGCCCGGTCGGCAATACGTCCAGGCGCCCACGGCTCGGCGCGCCGCTGGGGCCGGCCGGCACGAAGCGCCCGCTCAAAGCATCGAGCAAACCGCGCATTTCCGCCGGGCCGCAGGCGTCCAGGCGCGGAGCGACGACGGATCGCAGGTTTTCAATGATGCTGCCCACCCCTTCCCAACCCGGCGCGTCGAGCTGCTCGACCGTGCCGTCCAACGCCTGCTCGATCAACTGGGCAGCGAACAGCTCCAAGCGCTCACGGGTATCGCCAGCGGTGCGCCAAGGCTCGGCGCTGACCCGGCGCAACGCTTCGGGACGATCGCCGGCCCAGGGCTCGGCCAAGGCACAATCCAGCGGATCGAAACCCAGCCCGAACGCCTTGGCCAGCGCCCGCAACAAGCTCGACTGCGCGCCTTTGCCGTCACCCCGGGGAATGCGCAGCAACGCCAGCAAGGTGTCGATGCGCAGCCGCCCGCTAGGCGATTCACCAAAAATGTGCAGGCCGTCACGGATCTGCGACTCCTTCAGATCACACAAATATGTGTCCAGGCGCGGCAGCCAGATTGCTGCGTCAGCATCGCTGTCGAGGCCGGCATCCAGTTGCAACTCGCGGTCGATGTGGGTCTCGCGCACCAGGTTGAGGATGTCCCGTTGCAGCTCCCGGGCGCGGCGCGGATCGAGCAACTGCGCCTCGTAGTACTCGTCCGCCAACAGCTCGAGGTTGCGCAGCGGTCCATAGGTTTCGGCCCGGGTCAGCGGCGGCATCAAGTGGTCGATGATCACCGCCTGGGTGCGACGCTTGGCCTGGGCACCCTCGCCCGGGTCGTTGACGATGAACGGATAGATGTTCGGCAGTGGCCCCAGCAGCACGTCCGGCCAGCAGTTCTCCGAGAGCCCGACACCTTTGCCCGGCAGCCATTCGAGGTTGCCGTGCTTGCCGACGTGGATCACCCCGTGGACGCCGTAGGTGTGGCGCAACCAGAAATAAAACGCCAGGTAACCGTGGGGCGGCACCAGGTCCGGGTCGTGGTACACCGCGCTCGGGTCGACCTGATACCCCCGCGCCGGCTGGATGCCGACGAAGGTCAGGCCCAGGCGCAGGCCGGCGATCATCAGGCGGCCGTCGCGGTACATCGGGTCTTTGTCCGGCGCACCCCAGCGTTCCAGCACCGCTTGGCGATTGGCCTCGGGCAGCGCGTCGAACATGACCTGGTAGGCATCCAGGGCCAGGCTCTGGTGACACGGACGCGCGTCGAGGCTATCCAGGTCGTTGCTGACGCCACCGAGCAATTGCTGGATCAGCGCAGTGCCGCTCTCAGGCAATTCGGCCGGCAGCGGATAACCTTCGGTTTGCATGGCGCGCAGGATATTCAGCGCCGCCGCCGGGGTATCCAGGCCGACCCCGTTACCGATACGTCCATCCCGAGTCGGGTAGTTGGCGAGGATCAGCGCCACGCGCTTTTCTGCGTTGGGCAGGCGCGCCAGGGTGGTCCAGCGCTGAGCCAGTTCGGCGACAAAATCCATGCGTTCGGGCACAGCGCGGTAGCAGACCACGTCGCTCTGGCTGCGCTCGCTGCGCCAGGCCAGGTCCTTGAAGCTGATCGGGCGGCTGATGATTCGGCCATCCAGCTCCGGCAAGGCAATGTGCATCGCCAGGTCCCGTGGTCCCAAGCCCTGTTCGCTGGCACGCCAGCCGGGTTCGTTGTCCTGGGCGCAAATGGCCTGGATCACCGGGATGTTGCGGCGAAACGGCCGCAAGTGCGGGGCTTCGGGGCTGGATTGAGCGAAGCCGGTGGTGTTGAGGATCACCCCTGCTTCCACTTCGTCCAGCCAGTCCTCTACCAGCGCCAGGCAAGCCGGTTCCTTGAGGCTGGCCACGGCAATCGGCAGCGGATTGAGCCCTGCCGCTTGCAGGCGCTGGCAGAACACGTCGATGAACGCGGTGTTCGCCGCTTGCAGGTGGGAGCGATAGAACAGCACCACCGCCACCGGTTGATCGACCTGCCAGTCGGCCTGCCAATCGCCGAGGCTGGCGTTGGTGTTTGCGGGATGATAGATCGCCGTGCGCGGCAGGGCCTGCGGCTCGGCCCACGGGTAGTCGCGGCCGAACCATTGACTGCCGAGGTTGTGAAACAAGTCCAGGGCATTGCCCAGGCCGCCCTGGCGCAAGAACTGCCAGAGCCGGTCGCGGTCCTCAATGGGTACGTTGCTCAGGTCACTGAGTTCCGGGTCGGGACGATCATCCCCCGGCACCAGGATCAACTTCACCCCGCGCCCGGCCAATTCCATCAGACGCTCGATGCCGTAGCGCCAATAGCCGATGCCGCCGTGCAGCGACAGCAGGATGACCTTGGCATGACGTAGCACGTCCTCGAAGTACAGATCCACCGAGGCGTGGTTCTGCACCTGCATCGGGTTGGCGAGGCGAAACTGCGGGTAGTCGTCCGGCAACTGCCGCGCCGCTTCGGCCAGCAGCGCCAGGCTGGAGTCGCCGCTGCACAGGATCACCAGTTCGGCGGGGGTTTGCCCCAGGTCGGCAATGTTGTCGTCCGATACAAAACCGCCGGGCTGGGTCCTGAGCAGGTGCATGGCTTAGGCGCTGAGAGCGGCGCGCAACTGCGCTTCGAGCAATGCGGCATCCAGCGCCTGGCCGATCAGCACCAGACGGGTGACCCGCACTTCGTCGGCGCCCCACTGGCGGTCGAAATGTTTGTCGAAACGCGTGCCAACGCCTTGGATCAGCAGGCGCATCGGCTTGTTCGGAATTGCCGCGAAACCCTTGACCCGCAGCACGCCGTGCTGGACCACCAGTTGCGTCAGCGCGTCCAGCAACAGGCTTTCGTCGGCCTGGGGCAGTTCGATGGAAATGGAATCGAAGGCGTCATGATCGTGGTCGTCATCGTCGCCATCGTGGTGATGGTCGTGATGACTGTGGCGGCCGTCGATGTGTTCTTCGGAACCGGCCCCCAGGCCGATCAACACGTCCAGCGGCAGGCGACCGCTGCTGGCTTCGATGACCTTGACCGCCGGTGGCAGTTCTTCGGCGACTTCCAGGCGCACCTTGGCCAGGTCTTCAGGGCTGATCAGATCGGCCTTGTTGAGGATCACCAGGTCGGCGCTTGCCAGTTGGTCGGCGAACAGTTCGTGCAGCGGCGATTCGTGATCCAGGTTCGGATCGAGTTTGCGCTGGGCATCGACCTGGTCGGGGAAGGCGGCGAAGGTACCGGCGGCCACGGCCGGGCTGTCGACCACGGTGATCACCGCATCGACGGTGCAGGCGCTGCGGATTTCCGGCCATTGGAAGGCCTGGACCAGCGGCTTGGGCAGGGCCAGGCCAGAAGTTTCGATGAGGATGTGGTCGAGGTCACCACGCCGGGCCACCAGCTCACGCATCACCGGGAAGAACTCTTCCTGCACCGTGCAGCACAGGCAACCGTTGGCCAGTTCGTAGACGCGGCCGTTGGCTTCTTCTTCGGTGCAGCCGATGGAACACTGCTTGAGGATCTCGCCGTCGATGCCCAGCTCGCCGAACTCGTTGACGATCACGGCGATACGCCGGCCCTGGGCGTTGTCGAGCATGTGCCGCAGCAAGGTGGTCTTACCCGAGCCGAGGAAGCCGGTGACGATGGTGACGGGGAGTTTGGCCAGTGTTTTCATCGGATGCCCTTTGGCAAGGTGGCGGGCAAACGGGACGACAACCGCTGGCACAAGCGCGAGCGGAAGATTTCGCCACCGGATCACCCCGCCCGGTTGTAGTGAGAATCTGTCTCGAGGCAGGTCTCCTGGCTGACGGCGGGCCAGTCTCTCGACTGGCAATTGCTGCGCCTTCCCGTGCGCCATTGGTAAAAGGGCATGCACAGTGGCCTTGCAGAAACCTCACCGTTCACAGTTGCGGGGGCAGCCGCGGCTTGGACCGCGTTCCCTTCTTAGCTTCGGCGCATGCCGAAGAACCTCGAAGGCGCAAGGCTACGCAGGGTGTGGGGGCGGGTCAATCTCCAGAGCGTTCTGCGGTGCATGGGCTGCCATCATCGCGAGCAGGCTCGCGATGGGGGTGACTCGATGCTCCTGCGAATACCTTCCGACTGACACCCCAACCTCGCCGGTAGTTTTTTGTAAACCGCACATGGGGACAGATACATCTTCCGAGCAGACTTGCATCAAGAAAACGGCAAAAATTACAAGTACTGCCAATCTGACTGGTGGAGGCAACTCAAAGCCACTCAGTCGTTTTAACAATAAAAGAATAGTCATCATTAGGAAAATAACGACAAGCCCCAACAGAACGTCCATGAACCCTACACAAAGTTCACTCCAAGAAAATGCCGCCATAGTACCTCCGTCGAATCAGGAATGGCCCTTGTATAGAAATGGCGAAAACATCTATGGCATTAAACATCACCAGCCATTCAGCCACACAAACGGATAGGCATACTCTCTGAACATATGCGCACTATGATGAAGCTCCCTCCCATGAAAGCCAGATACTTAACTGGCTGAGAAAATTCAAACCCAGCAATTTTTTTTATCAACAAACAGATACCCATCATCACAAGAAGCGCCACCCCTCCCCATATTCCACCCGTACCCAACACCATACAGAGCTCACTCCAAAAAAACGCGCCCACCCCACCTCCTCAATAATTAACTGACACCCATACCAATTTACAAAAAAAACATTCACACCAACGCAAACAAACCTGAACATCACCAAACTAAAAAAACCCAACCACGATCTTGCAGTCATCTGTTACAAGCCAACGTTCGCGATAGAAGCCCACCCCGCATTCAGCCACGCAGCCACGCAGTGCAATCTTGGACTTCCATCTGCGAATTCAAGCTAAGAAACTAGGCACCAGTATTTCCGAGCCCCCTACTTACGTACCCTCCCGCCAACCCCCCATAAAAACCTATCATCGCTGCCCCGGCTGCTTGTGCGGTGGTAGCGGGCGTAAAAAATCCAGTTACCGCGCCACCCACCATGGCCGCCCCCGCTCCTGTCCACGTGGCCGGCGAACCGCTTCCTGCCTGGGCTCCAACATACCCCGCCCCCGCTGCTGCAGCGCCAGCGACTGCCCCCAATGGACCTACAGCCCCACTGATCATCTCGATTTCAGCCAACGTCAAATCACGCATTTCCATATCTCCTTTCGGTCAATAAAGCGGTTCCAGTAAATTAGCTTACCGCCACCGCCAGCAAATCTTTAAAAAACACCAACTAAACAACCTTAATTGCCCCTTGAAAATCTAAAAGTCCCGCAGTTTCATCGAACAGTTCTTTAAACGTCCGCAACGTGCGGCACAGGGACGTTTGCGAGCCCAGTAAACCCTATCAACACCCTCCCCTCGGAAAATCTCCTTCATCCTCCCTATAGCCTCTTTTGCACCCCCGACAGGAAAACAAAAATCAATAATCCAAGTTCTACCCCCTTCGTTCCACTCCGAAGGGTGAAGCAAAAACTCTGGATCCGTGAGCAAGCGCTCCTCGGAATCAGGCGCCAGGTACGCCCAAGTCACATACCCCCTGGGCAGCCCAACACGATCAAAGAAAAACACTATCTGCCTATGATCAATTGCAGGCGACAACCAGAAATCCAATGTCAGCATCCGAAAGGTGGAATACCGCCTACACATAAACATGACCATGCTTGCGAACCCAAAAAACATTGCCTTCTCTTCAGTTATCGAACAGCGGCATTCAGTCCGCAGATCAAATTCCATCTTCACCTAGACACCTCCTAACTGCGGCTCACTAATTTCAAATGCCTTTAAAAACAGGGTCATGACTGAGTCGCCTGACTAACATCACCGCTTTGACTTGAAGTGAATTAAATATCACTTAATGCTGGATGAATACCCTACATGTGTAGGGGTAGGCGGCACCTCGCCAATTGACGCCCGCCCCCCGCCCATGCTCTCCTGTGCGCCTAGTTACGGGTGCCCTTCACAGGGTGAAACGGGAAACCGGTGAATCGTGTGCTTTACTTCAAAGCCACGTCAGTCCGGTGCTGCCCCCGCAACGGTAAGCGAGCGAAGCGTCTGAACCACTGTGTCCAAGGACATGGGAAGGTGACGCTTGCAGGCCAGGCACAAGCCCGGCCCCTCGCGAGCCCGGAGACCGGCCCATGACTCAAGCATCAACAAACCCGCGGTGGGCGGGCGCTGTTCGAACCTTGGCAGGCTTTCGCCCGAGGTCTCATTGCGCTCGCATCCCCCACGGAACAAAAACAGAGGGAAGCGCCATGTCGACCATCAGCAGCACCGCCCGCACCGCCAGCAGCACCACCACCCTGAGCCAACGCCTGAGCGCCGCGATCCTGGCTTCGATCCTGGGCGCGGGACTGGTCTATTTCGCCGGTTTCTCCCACATCGAAGCGGTGCACAACGCCGCCCACGATACCCGCCACAGCGCCGCCTTCCCGTGCCACTGAGAACTGACGACATGATCAAGCGTATCGCGCAGACCGCCGGTTTCAGTGGCTTGCTGGCGGCCCTGCTGCTGACCCTGCTGCAGAGTTTCTGGGTATCGCCGCTGATTCTCCAGGCGGAAACCTTCGAGAAAGCCCCGGCGACCGAGGTCCATGAACACGCCGACGGGGCCGCCCACAGCCATGACGCCGAAGCCTGGGAGCCGGAAGACGGCTGGCAACGCGTGCTGTCCACCACTGGCGGCAACCTGGTAGTCGCGGTGGGTTTCGCCCTGATGCTGGCGGGCCTGTACACCTTGCGCGCACCGACTCGCACCGCCCAGGGCCTGCTTTGGGGCCTGGCCGGTTACGCCACGTTCGTTCTGGCGCCGACGCTTGGTCTGCCGCCGGAACTGCCTGGCACGGCGGCGGCCGACCTGGCCCAGCGGCAGATGTGGTGGATCGGCACCGCGGCGTCCACGGCGGTGGGCATTGCCTTGATCGCCTTCGGCCGGCATTGGCTGCTCAAGGTGCTGGGTGTGGCGACGTTGCTGGTGCCCCACGTCATCGGCGCACCGCAGCCTGAAGTCCACTCGATGCTGGCGCCCGAGGCGCTGGAAAGCCAGTTCAAGATCGCCTCGCAGGTGACCAACGTCGCCTTCTGGCTGGCCCTGGGCCTGATCAGCGCCTGGCTGTTTCGCCGTGACGGTCAGGCCCGCCACGACGCATGAGCACCGAGCCGATCCTGGTGATCGGCCTGGGCTGCCAACGCGGTTGCCCGGCCAGCACGCTGCGAGCGCTGCTCGAACAGACGCTGCTGGCCCACGGCATCGGGCTTCACCAGGTGCGGGCTTTGGCCAGTATCGACCTCAAACGTGACGAGCCCGGACTGCTGGAACTGGCCGGGCAACTAGCCCTGCCGCTGACCTGCTTCAGTGCCGAACAGTTGTCGGGCTACGAGCAACGGCTCAGTCACCGCTCCGAGATCGCCTTCGAGCGAACCGGTTGCTACGGCATCGCCGAAAGCGCTGCCCTGGCCTTGGCCGACCAGTTGGGTACGCCGCCCGCAACGCTGCTGGTTCCTCGTCAGAGAGGCCCCATGAGCACGTTGGCATTGGCGGTCGTGGCGTAAATCCCGATAATCGGCGTCCAGGATCATGAGCGTTCTTCATCTGGGCGCCACTCACCCACCTTCCACAGGAGCCGGTCATGACCGTGTACTTCATCGGCGCCGGCCCCGGCGACCCGGACCTCATCACGGTCAAAGGCCAGCGACTGATCCGCCAGTGCGCGGTGATCATCTACGCCGGCTCGCTGGTGCCGACCGCCGTTCTCGAAGGGCACTGTGCCGAACAGGTGATCAACAGCGCCGAGCTGCATCTGGAACAGATCATAGAATTGATCAGGAGCGCCCACCTCAAGGGCCAGGACGTGGCCCGGGTGCACTCCGGCGACCCGAGCCTGTACGGCGCCATCGGCGAGCAGATTCGTTGTCTGCGGGAGCTGGGCATCCCTTTCGAAATCATCCCGGGCGTGACTGCGACCTCAGCCTGCGCAGCCCTGCTGGGCGCCGAACTGACCTTGCCGGACATCTCCCAGAGCCTGATCCTCACCCGTTACGCCGACAAATCCCCGATGCCTGCTGGGGAAGAACTGGGCAGTTTGGCGCAGCACGGGGCGACCATGGCGATTCACCTGGGGGTCAATCACCTGGAAAAAATCGTCGATGAACTGCTCCCCCACTACGGCGCCGACTGCCCGATTGCGGTGATTCACCGGGCGAGCTGGCCGGATCAGGATTGGGTGGTGGGGACGCTGGCTGATATCGCCGAGAAGGTGCAGGCCAAGGGTTTTCGCCGTACGGCGCTGATTCTGGTGGGGCGTGTGCTGGGTAATGAGGTGTTCAGCGAATCGTCGCTGTACCGCGCCGGGCATGCGCATCTCTACCGGCCTTGACCCGCTAGAGAATCCACCGGAATCCCCCTGTGGGAGCGAGCTTGCTCGCGATGACGGCGGCACATTCAACATCATCGCAGGCTGACCCACCGCTATCGCGAGCAAGCTCGCTCCCACAGGGGCGGCGGGTGTCCACCAATTACGAGCCGATCACTGAAGCTTTTGTGGCGAGGGAGCTTGCTCCCGCTGGACCGCGAAGCGGTCCCCAGGCAATCCCTGCATCTATCACGAGAAATGCATCAGACTACTCTGGCGATTGCTGCGCAATCGAGCAGGAGCAAGCTCCCTCGCCACAGAAGCGTTGCACCCGCTCTAACAGCGAGCGCACTCGCCACAGTGTCTTGTTCGCAGCGCACGCCTATCAGTAGTAAGCGTTTTCTTTCTGCGTATGGTCGGTCACGTCGCGCACGCCCTTGAGCTCCGGAATGCGCTCGAGCAAGGTGCGCTCGATGCCTTCCTTCAAGGTCACGTCAGCCTGGCCGCAGCCCTGGCAGCCGCCGCCGAACTGGAGCACGGCGATGCCGTCTTCCACCACGTCGATCAGCGAAACCTGGCCGCCGTGGCTGGCCAGCCCCGGGTTGATTTCGGTTTGCAGGTAATAATTGATGCGCTCGTTGACCGGGCTGTCGGCATTGACCATCGGCACCTTGGCGTTCGGCGCCTTGATGGTCAGCTGGCCGCCCATGCGGTCGGTGGCGTAGTCGACCACCGCATCGTCCAGGAAGGCTTCGCTGAACGAGTCGATGTACGCGGTGAAGCTCTTGAGCCCCAACGCAGTGTCTTCAGGTTTTTCTTCCCCCGGCTTGCAGTAGGCAATGCACGTCTCTGCGTACTGGGTGCCGGGCTGGGTAATGAAGATGCGGATCCCGATACCCGGGGTGTTCTGCTTGGACAGCAGGTCGGCCAGGTAATCGTGGGCGGCATCGGTAATGGTAATGGCGGTCATGGAAACTCCTCGCAGGCTTGCCGGCAGTTTACGCCAATCATGGCGCCGGACAAAGTCCTAGTATTTTTGTCAGGAAAGCGTCCGACGGCAGGGGGTCTGCCGCCGGACAGGCCGATCAAAGGTTCTGGTAGCGATTCATGTCCAGCACACCGCTTTCCACGGGCTCCGTCTCCAGGATGTACTGGCTCAGGTCATGGAAGTAGTACCAGAACTGCGGATGGCTGCGGCGAATCCCCCAGCGCTCGACAATCCGCTCAAACGCCGGCCCATCCTGGGCGCCTTGCATGGCTTCGACGAATGCCGGCACTTGCCCGGCCGGAATGTTGAACATGAAGTTCGGATAGCTGCTGAGCACGCCCGGGTAGACCGTCAGCGTGTCCAGCCCCGGCTGGTAGCGCCGCTCCTCACCCAGCAGAAACGCGACGTTGCTGTGGGCACGATTGCGCAGCAGGCTGTAGATCTCTCGGTGACCGCTGGCGGTTTCGATACGCAACAGGGTCGCTTCCGGCAGTTGGTCGATCACCTTGAGCCCCGCCGCCGGGCGTGACACCAGCCGACTGAGGGCCTGCTCGGCGTTTTGCAACGTCGGGTCGATGTTCGGACGCGAGCAATAGGCGCCGTCGCAACGGTTGATCGGATCGGGGCGCGCGTTCAACTCGCCATAACGGGCCAGCAATTGCTGGGTGAAATCACCCTTGGGGTCGCGCTCGTCAAGCTTGAGGGCGGTCGGCTTGTCATCGTCGATGGCCTCGTAATCGAGCCACATCTTGAATTTGCCACCGGCCTGGTACCAATCGTCAAGGTAGCCTTCCCGGGAGTCGGCCGGCATCAGGCGCAGGAAGTTCTGTTCCGCACCGTTGCGGATCAAATCGAAATACAACCGGGTCTGGGCTTGATGGGAGACGTTGCCGAACACGTCGAAATTCACCGCCAACTGATAGTAGGTCCGCTCCAGCAACGGGAAGTCGAACAACCACATCGTCTGCGGCACCTCCCCGATCAGCCCCTTGGTGACCGAAGCACTGTCGAAATGCCGGAAAATGCTCAGCAGCGCGTTGTCGTTGCCGGCCCACAGCGTCGACCAGCTCGGCGCCGGCAGCTCGGCATAGTTGTCGCGGCGCAAGGCCTCGTACTCGTTGCGTTTGTCGCGGTAGTCGAGCCACAGGCTGAGGACGCTGCCCACGTCATCGTTCTGCCCCGGCATCGCCAGCAGCGGCGTGGCCTGACCGCGGTAGTTCGGGTCGGTGATGTACAGGTCGTGTTCGGGGTCCTGGAACAGCGCCCAGAAATTGTCGCGGATCACGTCGGTAGCAATCTGGCCCCGGCACACCGGCCCGCGAATGAAGGTGCGCACGAAATATTCGGCGTTATCGAGCATGAATTGGTAGCGGGCCTGGGCCGGGATCGCTTCGAAGGTGGAAAACGGATTGGCCCGGCGCTCCGGACCGTATCCCGGCAACGCGGCGACCTGCCACTTGCCGCTGTAGAACAGGCTCTTGATCCGCGCCATCTTCGCCGCGCTCAAGCCGTAGGTGATGTGGGTCTTGTGCACGATCACCCCTTGCACCGGCCAGAGCCGATAATAGACGCGGGTGCCGGGATCATCGTTCGGGCGGCGGGTGTTGATCAGGTCGATGGGCTGGCCCGTGGGCGTGCGCGAACGCACCCATTGGAAGAAATGCCCCGGTTCGCCGTCCTTGAAATAGATGTGCGCCAGGAACCAATGTTCGAATAACCAGCGAGCCACCAGGCTTTCCCGGGCACCGGGGGCGTTGAGCAGGTTTTCCCATTGCACCACTTGCAAGGCTTCGGCGGCACTTGGGGCCAGGGCCTGCTGATCGATGGGTGCGCCGGCGGCCAGCCAGCGCTGCAGGGTCTGGTATTGCTGGTCGGTCAGGCCGGTGACGGCCAGGGGCATGCCTTCCTTGGGATGGCTGCCTGCGTATTCGTCGAATTGCCCCGGCATCGGGCAGCTATTGTCCCGGTTGAGCCCGAGCACGATGTCTTCCGGCAGCTTGGCGTTGGGCTGCAGCGGCGTGCGGTGGCCCAACTCCAGCATGCGCGCCATCAGCGCAGCCTGGCTGCCCTGGGCGTCGAGCACAGAATAGAAGCCCTTGCGTTGCCAGGCATACGGGCCAGAGGCGTCATAGAACAAGCGGGTCGGATCGGCCGCCTGGCCCCTCTCGCCGTCATACACCGACAGCTTGCTCGCGCCCCGTGCCGCACCTTCGCCGCTGCCCAGGTTCAACTGGCAGGCGGAGTCATAGCAGGCATGACAGGCCACACATTTTTCCGTGAAGATCGGCTGGATGTCGCGGGTGTAGGAGATCGCGGGAGCGGGATTCCCGGCGGCTGCGCTAAAAGACAACGACAGCAACAGACTGCCGAATAAGACGCGGTACGGCATGTCTCGGGTCCCTAAGAGATAATCCACCGATTCTACCGGGCCAGCATCGCCTTGCAAACATGAGCGATATTCATGCAAAAGTCCCTCATGATCAAATCCTACGCAGGTTTGCTATTATCCCGGCCTTCGTAATGGTCTTTTTTTCCAGGTAGTCCTATGTCCGATCGCAGCGCTCGCCTTTATCTTCTCCAGCAAGCCCTCAAGGAACGCATCCTGATCCTCGACGGCGGCATGGGCACGATGATCCAGAGCTACAAACTGGAAGAACAGGACTACCGCGGCAAGCGTTTCGCCGACTGGCCGAGCGACGTCAAAGGCAACAACGACTTGCTGGTGCTTAGCCGTCCCGACGTGATCGGTGCCATTGAAAAAGCCTACCTGGATGCCGGCGCCGACATTCTGGAAACCAACACCTTCAACGCCACCCAGGTGTCCCAGGCCGACTACGGCATGCAGGGCCTGGCCTACGAGCTGAACCTGGAAGGCGCGCGCCTGGCCCGCCAGGTAGCCGACGCCAAGACCCTGGAAACCCCGGACAAGCCGCGCTTCGTCGCTGGCGTGCTCGGCCCGACCAGCCGCACCTGCTCGCTGTCGCCGGACGTGAACAACCCCGGCTACCGCAACGTGACCTTCGACGAACTGGTGGAGAACTACACCGAGGCCACCAAAGGCCTGATCGAAGGCGGCGCCGACCTGATCCTGATCGAGACCATCTTCGACACCCTGAACGCCAAGGCGGCGATTTTTGCCGTGCAAGGCGTCTACGAAGAACTGGGCGTCGAACTGCCGATCATGATCTCCGGCACCATCACCGACGCCTCCGGCCGCACCCTCTCCGGCCAGACCACCGAAGCCTTCTGGAACTCGGTGGCCCACGCCAAGCCGATCTCCGTGGGCCTGAACTGCGCCCTCGGCGCCAGCGAATTGCGCCCGTACCTGGAAGAGCTGTCGAACAAGGCCAGCACCCACGTCTCGGCCCACCCCAACGCCGGCCTGCCCAACGAATTCGGCGAATACGACGAACTGCCGGCCGAGACGGCCAAGGTCATCGAAGAGTTTGCCCAGAGCGGTTTCCTGAACATTGTCGGCGGCTGCTGCGGCACCACCCCGGCGCACATCGAAGCCATCGCCAAGGCCGTGGCCGGCTATGCGCCACGGCAGATTCCGGAAATTCCCCGGGCTTGCCGCCTGTCGGGCCTGGAACCGTTCACCATCGATCGCAGCTCGCTGTTCGTCAACGTTGGCGAGCGGACCAACATCACCGGTTCCGCCAAGTTCGCCCGGCTGATCCGCGAGGACAACTACACCGAAGCGTTGGAAGTGGCCCTGCAACAGGTTGAGGCCGGCGCCCAGGTGATCGACATCAACATGGACGAGGGCATGCTCGATTCGAAGAAGGCCATGGTGACCTTCCTCAATCTGATTGCCGGCGAACCGGACATTTCCCGGGTGCCGATCATGATCGACTCCTCCAAATGGGAAGTGATCGAGGCGGGCCTCAAGTGCATCCAGGGCAAGGGCATCGTCAACTCCATCAGCATGAAAGAAGGCGTCGAGCAGTTCATCCATCACGCCAAGCTGTGCAAGCGCTACGGCGCCGCCGTGGTGGTGATGGCGTTCGACGAAGCCGGCCAGGCCGACACCGAGGCGCGCAAGAAGGAAATCTGCAAGCGCTCCTACGACATCCTGGTCAATGAAGTCGGCTTCCCGCCGGAAGACATCATCTTCGACCCGAACATCTTCGCCGTCGCCACCGGTATCGAAGAGCACAACAACTATGCCGTGGACTTCATCAACGCCTGCGCCTACATCCGCGACGAACTGCCGTACGCGCTGACCTCCGGCGGCGTGTCCAACGTGTCGTTCTCGTTCCGCGGCAACAACCCGGTGCGCGAGGCGATCCACTCGGTGTTCCTGCTGTATGCGATCCGCGCGGGCCTGACGATGGGCATCGTCAACGCCGGCCAACTGGAGATCTACGACCAGATCCCGGTGGAACTGCGCGACGCCGTGGAGGACGTGATCCTCAACCGCACCCCCGAAGGCACCGACGCCCTGCTCGCCATCGCCGACAAGTACAAGGGCGACGGCAGCGTCAAGGAAGCCGAAACCGAGGAATGGCGTGGCTGGGAAGTGAACAAGCGCCTGGAGCATGCGCTGGTCAAGGGCATCACCACCCACATCGTCGAAGACACCGAAGAATCGCGACTGTCGTTCGCCCGGCCGATCGAGGTCATCGAAGGCCCGCTGATGGCCGGCATGAACATCGTCGGCGACCTGTTTGGCGCCGGCAAAATGTTCCTGCCCCAAGTGGTCAAGTCCGCCCGTGTGATGAAGCAGGCCGTGGCCCACCTGATCCCGTTCATCGAGGCGGAAAAAGGCGACAAGCCGGAGGCCAAGGGCAAGATCCTGATGGCCACGGTCAAAGGCGACGTCCATGACATCGGCAAGAACATCGTCGGCGTTGTGCTCGGTTGCAACGGCTATGACATCGTCGACCTTGGCGTGATGGTGCCGGCGGAGAAGATCCTGCAGGTGGCCAAGGAGCAGAAATGCGACATCATCGGCCTGTCCGGCCTGATCACCCCGTCCCTGGATGAGATGGTGCATGTGGCGCGGGAGATGCAGCGCCAGGACTTCCATCTGCCGTTGATGATCGGTGGCGCCACCACCTCCAAGGCCCACACGGCGGTGAAGATCGAGCCCAAGTACAGCAACGACGCGGTGATCTACGTCACCGACGCCTCCCGTGCCGTGGGCGTGGCGACGCAGTTGTTGTCCAAGGAGCTCAAGCCGGCGTTCGTCGAGAAAACCCGCCAGGACTACATCGACGTACGCGAACGCACGGCCAACCGTAGCGCCCGCACCGAACGCCTGAGCTACCCCGCCGCCGTGGCCAAGAAGCCACAGTTCGACTGGAGCAGCTACCAGCCGGTCAAGCCGACTTTCACCGGTGCCAAGGTGTTGGACAACATCGACCTGAACGTCTTGGCCGAATACATCGACTGGACACCGTTCTTCATCTCCTGGGACCTGGCCGGCAAGTACCCGCGCATCCTCACCGACGAAGTGGTCGGCGAAGCGGCGACCGCACTGTACGCCGATGCCCGGGCGATGCTGCGCAAGCTGATCGACGAGAAACTCATCAGCGCCCGCGCCGTGTTCGGCTTCTGGCCGGCCAACCAGGTGCATGACGACGATCTGGAAGTCTACGGCGACGACGGCAAGCCACTGGCGCGCCTGCATCACCTGCGCCAGCAGATCATCAAGACCGACGGCAAGCCGAACTTTTCCCTGGCCGACTTCGTCGCGCCGAAGGACAGCGGCGTGACCGACTACGTTGGCGGCTTCATTACCACCGCCGGCATCGGCGCCGAAGAAGTCGCCAAGGCCTACCAGGAGGCCGGCGACGACTACAAC
This sequence comes from Pseudomonas sp. Soil_N_39, assembly GCF_057655955.1. Lineage (NCBI taxonomy): Bacteria > Pseudomonadati > Pseudomonadota > Gammaproteobacteria > Pseudomonadales > Pseudomonadaceae > Pseudomonas > Pseudomonas sp. Soil_N_39. The sequence continues at coordinate 203,350 of NZ_JBDGLI010000007.1, read as the reverse complement.
TCGATCATGGTCAAGGCCCTGGCCGACCGCCTGGCCGAAGCCTGCGCCGAGTGGCTGCACCAACAGGTGCGCAAGGAGCATTGGGGTTATGCCCAGGAAGAGAGCCTGGACAACGAGGCGCTGATCAAGGAGCAGTACACCGGCATACGCCCTGCCCCCGGCTACCCAGCCTGCCCGGACCACACCGAGAAAGCCACCTTGTTCCGCCTGCTCGACCCCGAGGCCAGCGAACTGAAGGCCGGGCGCAGCGGCGTGTTCCTCACCGAACACTACGCGATGTTCCCGGCGGCAGCGGTCAGCGGCTGGTATTTTGCCCATCCCCAGGCGCAATACTTCGCCGTGGGCAAGATCGACAAGGACCAGGTCCAGAGCTATACCGCGCGTAAAGGTCAGGACTTGAGTGTGACGGAGCGCTGGTTGGCGCCGAATTTGGGTTACGACAACTAAGTTCGCGGGGATTGGCTATGCTCTCCACACACGACCTTGCGTATGGAGAGCATCATGGACGAACCGTCTGAAAACAAGGCGCCAACCCTCTGGCAAATGCTGCACATATGCAAGACGTATAACGTCCACTCTACCTCTTGACTGAAATTGCGATATTAATGGGTACCTTCCAGCTGGTGAGATCCGGGCTTCTGGCTTCAAGTTTCAGGAGCCCATTGTAATAACCTGCCAGTCCCGGATTATCCGCAGGGTTATATCTTATCCGAAGACTCATTGCCCGTTTGCTCTTACAATTAGTCACATTCATGTTTGTTTCGCAGACCCCTCGTACCCGCTGCCCCTGCAGTACCACGGCAACATCGCTTCCTCCCGCACTTCGCAATGGCACATTCAATCGAGTCCAGGTACTGTTTGGAATCGGTATTAATTCAACGGGCCCCACAGATGAGTTCAATGCAACGACACCCGCTGGGAACAAGGAAATATCGGGCAATGGAATGTCCAGTTCCGATATCGCTTCTGTTGGCGCCCCAGATGGACTGACAAGCATCATACGCAGCCCTGGCAGCTCTGCATTATAACCAGTCAGACGCGTGGTATTTTCCCGCCAAACTCGAGCCATATCGGCAGTTTTTGCATTACCCAATGGCAAACCATGCGCATCAAGGACATCAGGCGTCGAATAATAAAAAGCACGATCGCCATAACACAGATTGGTTTTGGTCTTGCCGTTGTCATGGCCGAAATTATAGTTGACCCCATCTTGAAGGAAGCAGTGATGCCCTCCAGCGTTGTGCCCTATTTCATGAGCGAACGTCGTGGGTGCCCACCAAGCATTAACACTTGTGTATCCTGGTCGATACGCCCTACCCGCCTCGGCGTCTGATCCGGTAATGGCGGCACTGACATCGGTTTTGTATAACGCTCTGTAAGGACTTAAAAGGCTTTGCCAATTACTCAGCCCTTCAGACGACGTGTCAAGAACCCTATTGCTGTTATCAAATACAGTAACCGCAGCAAGTCTCAGGGACACGTCGGTTATCCGAGAATTGCGTAGGCTGAGATTAACAGTTTCAGTTTGTGCTAACGCATAAGCTATCGCATCGGCGTCCAATTTTCCGAGAACGTAAGGTATGTAAGCAAAAAGAATATCGACATACCGATGCTCCCCTGCTTTTTTCGAATCGAGGCCCATTGGCTCGCCTGATTCGATTACATCATTTCCCCGGGCGTCGGCATCGGTAATTGGCTCCTCAGTAAACGTGCTTTTGCCTTGAGCATTGACCGTCAACAAACCGCGCTTGTCGGGAGAATTGACTATTACAGTCACGGAACCGCTAGGTGACCGGACCACCACCAATGAGCCAGTATCACCGTCACGAGTATATAAATTGCCGCTTTCTACCGTATAACCCTGCTCAACCTTGATCGCCGAACGCTCAAAGCGTGCGCTACCGATCACATCGGCATACACGCTGGAAGACGTTGCTTGTGGCGATTCCTCACGACTATTGGTTGTCGCGCTGACGAGGCTGGGTAGAGCGAGCGCAAACGCAAGCGCAGCCAAACGGGAAAAACCCGCTGCTGCGAACGAATTTCCAATGTTCATTGCGTAGTCCTTGTATGACAAGAACCGTGAGGCTGATCCCATTACACCTGGACAGCCACTGTCAGAAATGACAGTGGCGACGAGAGGTTCACAAGATTTGGATTCCGCTATTCACCTCGGCCGGAGCAAACACCTTGAAGGTCAACGCCAGTCGTTGACGATTGGGCTACCGCAGGCTGCGATCTTTTGTCTATGCTTGTCCCAAACACATGGCAGACGAGGGATTTATGGACGATCCAGTCGACAACAAGCCGCCAACCCTCTGGCAAATGCTCCACAGCGTGGGAGCGGCGGCCTTTGGCGTGCAAAGCGGCAAGAACCGCGCCCGCGACTTCACCCACGGCAAACCGAGTCACTTCATAGTCCTCGGCATCCTGTTTACGATGGTTTTCGGGTTGACGTTGTATGGGATCGTCAATTTGGTGCTGTACTTTGCGGGTGTATAGAACGTATCTGCACAGTATGGAACTCGGTCTCTTTCGAACCGAAACAGTCACATTGCCCGTCTCCCCTCCCGTACTGAGCCGCCGTACTAGCGACGCCCCAGCGCATCGAGCGAAAAGGCATAGCGCTCGCCATCCGGGTGGGACACCAGGCTGAAGCGCTTGAAGTCCAGGCGGTAGTCCTTGGCGGGATTCATGTTCAACCAAATGCGGGCGCGGGCCGGATCGAGGGATTGCATCAGGTCGACCTGCTGGTTGTAGCCGCCGTGGCGTGCGAGGTCGACGCCTCGGGCGTGATCATGGAGCAGCACCATGGCAAAGCCACCCAAGCTGAAATGACCGGTGAACAGAACGCTCAAGCGCCCGTCGATACGTGCCTGGAGGGCCGCCCTGGAGCTGTTCATCGCGCTGAACAACACATCCTTGCCTGGCTGGCGACCTGCCTCCTCGAACGCCTGCATGACACCCAGGGCCATTTCATCGTTGGCCGACCAGACCAGCTCGGTCCGCGGATAGCGCTTGACCAACTGGCTCGCCTGATCATGAGCCCGTTCGCGACTCCACTCGCCATAGACCAATTGACGCAGATGCACTTGCGGGTGCTCGGCCAACGCCCGGAGCAGGCCTTTCTCGCGCAGTTGCGCCGAAGGGGTGAATTTCCTCCCGGAAAAGGCCAGCAAGTCGAGCGTCTGCCCAGGCGCCAGCGGCCCGTATTGGCGCAAGAGTTCCTTGAGCATCAGGTAACCACTGCGTTCGTCGTTGGGCACCAGGCTGCCTAGCAGCTCGGGAGGCGGGTTACCGCTCTCTGCCAGCAGGCGACTCTGGTCACTGGTCAAGGTGTTGTTCACCAGGAACAGCTTGACCCCACTGCCCTGCGCCAACTGCAAGATTCGCGGGGCGACATACTGTTCGTTGACCAATACCAGGTAGTCTGGACGGTCTTTCGCCGTGACGGCTTCGCGTGCCTGGCGAATCATCGCCTGGGGATCGCGCTCGGCATATTCCACGCGCAGCCGCAAACCCAGTCCGCTTGCCGCCGCTTGCATGAATTCGGTGTAGTTGACCCAGAAGGGCTCGGTGGAGTGCCCCGGGTTAAGGAACACGACTGAAGGGGCAACCGACCCGGCGGCCAAAACCTCGGCCGAAGCAGACACCGCACTGGCGGCCTGGGCTTGAGCCCAGAATGACAGGCATAACAGCCCAAATAGCCTGCAGATAAACTTCGACATCCCGCCCGCCCCGAATAATACGCCACCCAGTATAACGACCCGGGTGGCGAACGGGCACATGAACACGAGACCTTCATGTGGCCTGCAACGGCTCGAACTTATTGATGACTGACCCAGAATACTGCGGTGCCCACCACCAGGATAATCAGGAACAAAATGGCCCAGGCATCAACAGTACTGTCGCTTTTCCTTGCTTTGGTCGGATTGCTCATTGCATCGCCTCTTGTCGGTTTTGTAGGTGATTGCATAGGGACTCGACCACAGTTAAGACGATGATTGCCCGTACGACAAATGTGGGTTAGGCAATAATCAATCTCATTAGTCGATTTGGTTCTTTACATATACTCAAACATCACTTTTGCGCATAACTCAAAACAGGTATCTTGCACCGGCTCCCCTAGGAGTGCGCGGCCGTGCGCGCAGAATTGCCGAGGCAGAACCCGATTCCAGCGAGCCAACATGCAGCTGTTTCTGATCGGCCCAAGCCTGAGACCGAGACTTATATGTACGTATATGACGAGTACGATCAGCGAATCATCGAGGACCGCGTCAAGCAGTTCCGTGATCAGACCCGACGCTATCTGGCAGGCGAGCTGAGCGAAGAAGAATTCCGCCCTCTGCGCTTGCAGAATGGCCTGTATATCCAGCGCTTCGCCCCGATGCTGCGCGTGGCTGTGCCTTACGGCCAGTTGACTTCGCGCCAGGTGCGCAAGCTGGCGCAAATTGCCCGTGACTATGACAAGGGCTATGCCCACATCAGTACCCGGCAGAACGTCCAGTACAACTGGCCGGCCCTGGAAGATGTGCCCCAGATCCTGGCCGAGCTGGCCACCGTGCAGATGCACGCGATCCAGACCAGCGGCAACTGCCTGCGCAACGTCACCACCGACCAGTTCGCCGGTGTCGCGGCCGACGAGTTGATCGACCCGCGGCCATGGTGCGAAATCGTTCGCCAGTGGACGACGTTCCACCCGGAATTCGCCTACCTGCCGCGCAAGTTCAAGATCGCCATCAACGGCTCGACCTCGGACCGTGCGGCCATCGAAGTCCATGACATCGGCCTGGAGACGGTCTACAACGCGGCCGGCGAGCTGGGCTTCCGTGTATTGGTGGGCGGCGGCCTGGGGCGTACCCCGGTGGTCGGCGCGTTCATCAACGAGTTCCTGCCGTGGCAGGACCTGCTGAGCTACCTCGATGCGATCCTGCGGGTGTACAACCGCTACGGCCGGCGCGACAACAAGTACAAGGCGCGGATCAAGATCCTGGTCAAGGCCCTGACCCCTGAGGTGTTCGCCGAGAAGGTCGAAGCCGAGATGGCTCACCTGCGTGGCGGCCAGACCACCCTGACCGAGGCCGAAGTGCATCGCGTCGCCAAACACTTCGTCGACCCGCAGTACAAAGCGCTGGGCAACCAGGACGCAGAGCTGGCGGCCCTCGACAAGGAACACCCAGGCTTCGCCCGCTGGCGCACCCGTAACACCCTGGCCCACAAGAAGCCGGGTTATGTCGCGGTGACCCTGTCCCTGAAGCCGACCGGCGTCGCGCCGGGCGACATCACCGACAAGCAACTGGACGCCGTGGCCGACCTGGCCGAGCGCTACAGCTTCGGCCAACTGCGCACCTCCCACGAGCAGAACATCATCCTGGCGGACGTTGAACAGAGTCAGTTGTTCACCTTGTGGGGCGAGCTGCGCGAGCAAGGCTTCGCCACCCCGAACATCGGCCTGCTTACCGACATGATCTGCTGCCCCGGCGGCGACTTCTGCTCGCTGGCCAACGCCAAGTCGATCCCTATCGCCGAATCGATCCAGCGTCGTTTCGACGACCTGGACTACCTGTTTGACATCGGCGAGCTGGACCTGAACATTTCCGGCTGCATGAACGCCTGTGGTCACCACCACGTCGGCCACATCGGCATCCTGGGCGTGGACAAGAAAGGCGAAGAGTTCTACCAGGTCTCCCTGGGCGGCAGCGGTAGCCGCGACGCCAGCCTGGGCAAGATCCTCGGCCCGTCGTTTGCTCAGGATGACATGCCTGACGTGATCGAGAAGCTGATCGACGTGTACATCGAGCAACGTACCGAAGACGAGCGCTTCATCGACACTTACCAACGTATTGGCATCGACCTCTTCAAGGAACGCGTCTATGCAGCGAATCATTAAGAACAACGAGGTCATCGACGAAACCTGGCACCTGCTGCCCAAGGACGCGACCTTCGATGGCATCTCCAACTGTGACGACCTGATCGTGCCCTTGGCCCTGTGGCGCGATCATGCCCACGCCCTCAAGGCCCGCGACGGCGGCCTGGGTGTGTGGCTGGACGCCGACGAGGAAGCCGAGGAGATCGGCGACGACGCCAATCAGTTGCAGGTCATCGCCCTGAACTTCCCGGCCTTCACCGACGGACGTAGCTACTCCAACGCCCGCCTGCTGCGTGACCGCTATGGCTTCAAGGGTGAACTGCGGGCGATTGGCGACGTGCTGCGTGACCAGTTGTTCTACATGCGCCGTTGCGGTTTCGACGCCTTTGCCTTGCGCGCCGACAAAGACCCTTACGAAGCCCTCGAAAGCCTCAAGGACTTCTCGGTGACCTACCAGGCTGCCACTGACGAGCCGCTGCCACTGTTCCGTCGTCGCTGAAACAGCCCCATGAAAAAGCCCTGATCCGGGTGTGCCGGTTCAGGGCTTTTTTGTTTTCGGTGTCTTGAGTCCACCACCGCCCCCTGTGGGAGCGAGCCTGCTCGCGATGGCGGTGGGTCAGCTTGCATCTCTGTTGGATGTGCCGCCGCTATCGCGAGCAAGCTCGCTCCCACAAAGAGATAGCGGTGAGCCCGGCGCTTCAGCCCACCTCAGACCCACTGTGGGAGCGAGCTTGCTCGCGATGGCGGTGGGTCAGCTTGCATCTCTGTTGGATGTGCCGCCGCTATCGCGAGCAAGCTCGCTCCCACAGGGGTTAGCGGTGAACCCGCTCCCGAATTACCAGAACCGCTGCTGGGTCAGGCGGCTCCACCAGCTGAGCAGCACGCGATCCACCGAACCACTGGCCGCCATGCCAATGCGTTCCTGCAGGCTTTTGCGTTCGGCGTAGTGCAGGTGGTACAACTCGGCGCCCTTGGCCCGTTCGGCCAGGTACTCATCGCTGGTTTTCAGCTCGTCCACCAAATGTTTGCCCAGCGCCGCGACACCCAGCCAGACTTCACCTGTCGCCACTTCATCGATGGCCAGTTGCGGGCGATAGTTGGACACGAAGTTCTTGAACAGCTCATGGGTGATGTCCAGGTCTTCCTGGAATTTCTCCCGGCCCTTCTCGGTGTTTTCGCCGAACACCGTCAACGTGCGTTTGTATTCGCCGGCCGTCAACACTTCGAAATCGATGTCATGTTTCTTCAGCAGACGGTTGACGTTGGGCAATTGCGCGACGACGCCGATGGAGCCCAGGATCGCAAAGGGCGCGCTGATGATCTTCTCGCCGATGCACGCCATCATGTAGCCGCCGCTGGCCGCGACCTTGTCGATGCAGACGGTCAGCGGCACGCCGGCCTGACGGATTCGCGCCAGTTGCGACGAGGCCAGGCCGTAGCTGTGGACCATGCCGCCGCCGCTTTCCAGGCGCAGCACCACTTCATCCTTGGGCGTTGCCAGGGTCAGCAGCGCGGTGATTTCATGACGCAGGCTCTCGGTGGCCGAGGCCTTGATGTCACCGTCGAAGTCCAACACGAACACCCGTGGCTTGGCCGCCGGCTTGTCCTTGCTTTTTTTCCCGGCCTTTTCAGCCTTGCCTTCGGCCTTGCGCAGGGCCTTGAGCTGATCCTTGTCCAGCAGCGTCTGCTCCAGGCGCTCGCGCAGCCCCTTGTAGAAATCGTTGAGTTTGCTCACCTGCAACTGGCCGGACGACTTGCGCCGCCCCTTGCTGCGCAGCGCAGCAAAACTGGCCAGCACCACCAGGATGGCGATCACCAGCGTCACGGTCTTGGCCAGGAAACCGGCGTACTCGATGAAAAACTCCACAGCAACTCCTTAAATGCAATGCGCCACTGAACGCAGGCGCGTAACGGTCCCAGCATACCCATGCGCCTGCGCCGCGACCAGCCAAGAAACCTATGGTTACCTTGACGCGAGCGAGGCAAGACAAGGCTGCAACGGACATTTCAAACAAGCGTATGTTTTTTCATTGACAGCTCACCGCCATCCCCATAACCTCGCCAAACCTTCAACGTACCGGGATGACGCGGACGTGGGCAGTATCTATCTGATTCGACATGGCCAGGCCTCCTTTGGTGCGGACGACTACGATGTCCTCTCGCCCAATGGCGTACGTCAGGCGCAAGTGCTCGGCGGCCATCTGGCCGAGCTCGGTGTCGTATTCGACCGCTGCCTCTCGGGTGACCTGCGGCGCCAACAGGATACCGCCGTCGGTGCGCTGGGCCAGATGTCCGCCGCCGGCATGCCGGTCCCCGAGCTGGAAATCGACCCGGCGTTCAACGAGTTCGATGCCGACGCGGTCATTCGCGCCCTGCTGCCGGACATGCTCCCTCAGGAGCCCGAGGCGCTGCATATCCTGCGCAACGCCGCGCAGAACCGCGCCGAATTCCAGCGCATCTTCGTGCTGATCGTCGAGCGTTGGCTCAGCGGCCGGTATGACCCACCCGGTCTCGAAAGCTGGCTGGGGTTCGTCGAGCGGGTCCAGGCGGGCCTGCAGCGCATCCTGGAGCAAGCCGACAGCACCCACAAGATCGCCGTGTTCACCTCCGGCGGCACCATCACCGCCCTGCTCCACCTGATCACCCAGATACCGGCCCGACAGGCCTTCGAACTGAACTGGCAAATCGTCAACACCTCGCTCAACCACCTGAAATTCAGGGGCCGCGAGGTGGCCCTGGCTTCCTTCAACAGCCATGCCCACCTGCAACTGCTGAAGGCCCCGGACCTCATCACCTTTCGCTGAGTCCGGATTACTGTAGACCCTTGCTGTACCACCCAAATAAGGATCGAAACCATGACCTCCGTAGCCGACGCCGTACAAGCCATGAAAGCCAAGTTCAACCCAGCCGCCGCTGCCGGCCTGGACCTGGTATTCGGTTTCAACATCACCGACGAGGACAAGCAGTACGCCCTGATCGTCAAGGACGGCACCTGCGAACTGCAGGAAGGCGAGAATGTCGATGCCAACTGCACGCTGATCATGGACAGCGAAACCCTCAAGGGCATCGTCAGCGGCGATACCGATGGTATGCAGGCATTCATGGGCGGCAAGCTGCGCGTTGAAGGCGACATGATGCTGTCGATGAAACTGTCCGAGCTGTTCCCAGCCTGAGATTGAGTTCGCCTTCCTCGCGAGCCCTTTGATTGCAAACGAATCCCGCCCCCGTGGCGGGATTCGTGTTTTTGCCCTTCCTTGATTTCGCCCCGTACACAACCTTGATCCCTGTCAGTTCCTGCGCGTCCTCCAACCGCTAACGTAGCGCTTCCATCAAGGCCAGGGACGGCTCATCGGGAGCCTGCGCCCGCTCATCTCAAGGAAGAGAGACTCATGCCCCCACTGAAGATCATTCTGCTGTCCAGCGCATTCAACGGCCTGACCCAACGTGTTTGGCTGGACCTGCGCGAGGCCGGTTATCGCCCCAGCGTGGTGCTGTTCACCGATCCGGCCTCGGTCTGCCGACAAATCGAAGAAAGCGGCGCCGACCTGGTGATCTGTCCGTTTCTCAAGGACCGCGTACCCGAGCAGTTGTGGCGCAACCCACGGCGGCCGGTGGTGATCATTCATCCGGGGATTGTCGGCGACCGCGGTGCCAGTGCCCTGGACTGGGCGATCACCCGGCAACCCGAGCGCTGGGGCGTCACCGCTTTGCAGGCGGTGGAGGAAATGGACGCCGGGCCCGTGTGGGCCACCTGCGAATTCGACTTGCCCAAAGGCCTGCGCAAATCGGAGCTGTATAACGGCCCGGTCAGCGACGCGGCCATTCGTTGCATCCGCGAGGTCGCGGAAAAATACCTTGGTGGTTTCGTCCCGGTACCGTTGGACTATGGCCGCCATGACGTGATCGGACGCCTGCAACCGAACATGACCCAGGACGATCGCAGCTTCAGCTGGCACGACAGCACCGGTTTCATCAAGCGCAGCATCGACGCCGCGGACGGTCAACCCGGTGTGCTCGCAAGCCTGGCCGGCGAACAGTTTTACCTGTACGACGCCCACCCGGACGTTCGCCACGGCCTGCCCGGCGAGCTGTTGGCCGTACGTGACGATGCGGTGCTGGTGGCAACCGGGGATGCCAGCCTGTGGATCGGCGCCCTGCGCCGCAAACCGCAGTTCGGCGAACAGACCTTCAAGCGCCCGGCGCGCCATGTACTGTCGAGCCGCCTCGAAGGCATCCCGGTGCTCGACAGCTCCCTGGCCCGTGAGCCGTTCAGCGACGAGCCCTATCAACCCATTCGCTACCGGGAATGTGGCCATGTCGGAGAGCTGACGTTCGAGTTCTATAACGGCGCGATGAGCACTGAGCAATGCCAGCGCCTGGTGGCGGCATTGCGCTGGGCCAAGTCCCGGGACACTCAGGTGCTGTTGGTTCGAGGCGGGCGCGGCAGCTTTTCCAACGGCGTGCACTTGAACGTAATCCAGGCCGCCGCCGAACCCGGCCTGGAAGCCTGGGCCAACATACAAGCCATCGACGACGTTTGCCTGGAGTTGTTCAGCGCCCGGCAACTGGTGGTCAGCGGCCTGACGGGAAGCGCCGGGGCCGGTGGTGTGATGCTGGCCCTGGCCGCCGATATCGTGCTGGCGCGCCGTGACATCGTGCTCAATCCTCATTACGCGACCATGGGCCTGTACGGCTCTGAATACTGGACCTACAGCTTGCCCCGCGCGGTCGGTCCGGACATGGCCTGGAAACTCACCCAGGACTGCCTGCCCATCAGCACGCTACAGGCGTTGCGCTACGGCATGATCCAGGAGATCGGTCCGCGTTGCCCCGACGAGTTTGGCTTGTGGTTATTGCAACGAGCCAACCGCGCGCTGCTTGATCCGACCTATGAAAGCATCCGGGTGCGCAAGGCCGAACGAAGCCTGTCGGCGATCCAGGCGTGTCGCGATGACGAACTCGCGCAGATGCGCCGCGACATGGTGGACAATCGTCACGGCTTCGCCGACAAGTGCCGTCGTTTCGTCTTCAAGCACAAGGCCTGCGGTACGCCCGAGCGCCTGGTCGCGCCCTGGGCGCGGACAAAACAGGTCCAAGCCGTCGATTAACAGCCGGTATCGAGATAATACTGTTCACTCAAGAACAACGATGCCCCCTGTGGCGAGGGGATTTATCCCCGTTGGGCTGCGCAGCAGGCCTAAAGCAGTGAACTCAATCTCCCTGGCACATCGCGCTGCCTGGTTTTGGGGCCGCTGCGCAGCCCAGCGGGGATAAATCCCCTCGCCACAATGAATCGAAAAAGCCTTGTGAACGGTACTACGGTATCGGGGAAGGCTTGGCAGCTCTTACAATGCCCGCTTCCCCCGCATCGGCCTGAACATGGACATCGACCTCGCCCGCACCTTCCTGGAAATCGTCCGCCACGGCAGCCTCGCCGCAGCGGCCGAAAAGCTGCACGTGACCCAGACAGCGATCACCGCCCGGGTCCAGAAGCTCGAAAGCCAGCTCGGCTGTGCGCTGTTCGTGCGCAACCGTGCCGGCGCGCGCTTGACCGCCGACGGCGAGGCCTTTGTGGTTTACGCCAACCAGTTGGTGCAAACCTGGGAAGCCGCCCGCCGGGACTTGCCACTGCCCGAAGGCTATCGCAACGTCCTGCATCTGGGAGGCGAGGTCAGCCTGTGCAACCCCTTGATGCTCGCCTGGGCCAGAGAACTGCGCCAGAAGATCCCCGGTCACGCCCTGCGCATGGACATCCGCGACGGCGAGAAACTGCTGCAGCAGTTGGAACTGGGCCTGCTGGATGCGGCGGTGGTCTATCAGCCTGAATACTGGCCGCGCCTGCAGGTGGAACAGCTGCTGGAAGAAAAACTCATCCTGGTGCGCCTGGCCGCCCGTCCCGAGCCCTACGTGTACATCGACTGGAGCGCGGACTTCCGGCGCCAACACGACACCGCGCTGCCAGACAAGGCCAAGGCCGCCGTGACCTTCAACCTCGGCCCCCTGGCCCTGCAATACATCCTGGAAAACGGCGGCAGCGGTTACTTCCGCACGCGGGTCGTGCAGAGCTACCTGGACAGCGGCATCCTGGAGCGGGTGCCCAAGGCACCGGAATTCAATTACCCGACCTACCTGGTCTACTCCCGCGATCGGGATTCAGCGGCATTGCAGCAGGCCTTCGAAGTGCTGCGAGAGATCGCCAAGACCGGCAGCGACTGGTCGCAGCGCTGGGATCCATTGACCTGACAGGTTGGGCGACAAGGCATGGGAACCGTTGTGGCCAGAGCTTGCCCCCGTCCGAGTGCGCAGCGCTCGCAAAACCCAGGGGCAGCTACGCAACCCAGCGGGAGCAAGCTATGGCCACAACAGCCCTTCGCGAAACGAAGGATCGGGTTCTATCGCTCGCTCTGCATGTGAGACACGATCTCGTCCTTGATCAGCAATCGCTTCTTCTTGAGCGCCTCCAGAACCTCGGCGGGCAGCGCGGCGGAGGACGGCTTCTCGGCGTCGACCACCTCGGCATCCAGTTGAGAATATTTTTGAAGTAACGAGTCGAGCCTTGGATTCTCGCTGCGTTTTTGCTGAATTTGATCTTTGGTGTAGTTGAGATCCTGGCACAAATCGTGGGACACCGGCATGGAACACCTCCTTTGATGGATCGGTGGCAGGCGTGCTTTCAACGCCCGTCGATTATCAGGATGGCCTCGTTGACGGGGTTCTGTCGACCGCCAATCCGACCAGCGGTGACCGTTCGTCGTACCGCATCGCTTGGCGATCAAACCTTTGCCTGGGCACAACCCTCCATTGATCAGAGACGACAAGAATCGCTCGTTCAACCTGTATGGAGACTCACCTATGGACACATTTATCCTGCGTCAACTCGGCCTGGCAGTGGCCCTGAGCACCAGCATGGGCATGGCCTGGGCCGCGACGTCCAACGACTTCGTCGACGAGGCGGCGGTCGGTGGCATTGCGGAAATCGAAACCAGCAAACTGGCTTTGGAAAAAAGCCAATCGGCGGACATCAAGACGTTCGCCAACACGATGATCACCGACCACACTAAGGCCAACGAAGAGCTGAAGGCGCTGGCGAAAAAACATGACATCGAAGTGCCCGACGACACCACGTTGATGAAGAAAGCCAAGGCGAAGATTCTCGAGGTGCGCGATGAGTCCTTTGACGCGGCCTTCGCAAACAATCAGGTCAAGGCTCACGAAGAAACCATCGAGCTGTTCAAGAAAGAAGCCAACACCGTTACCGACGACAAGAAAGCTGGCAACACCGAACTCAAGGCGTTCGCCCAAAAAATGCTGCCGGCCCTGCAACACCACCTGGAGGAAGCCAAGAAACTTCAGGCGGCCCATCCAAGCAAGTAACGGCTAGCCCGCCCCTTGAGCGGCCATAGGGCTCGCTCAAGAAAAAACGGCGCTTCTCCCAAGAGTGGAAGGCGCCGTTTTCGTACCCCACACTTTTATCAGGCCTCAAGCCCCTTGCGCGCAACCGCAGCGCCCGCCTGCAACGCCCTGCCAACCTGCCCTTCGAAATCCCCCAGGCTCATCACCTGCAAGGCAGCGGCCGTGACACCCCGGTAGGCCACCAAGGCGTCGATCATCTGCTGGGCGTCACGGCTCGCCAGCAACTGGCTGCTGTTGACCACGACACTTTTCGCCGCCAGCTGTGCGATGTCGCCGGGTATGCCGGCCTGCATCGCCTGATTAGCCAGCGCCGTCATCAACAGGGCCGGAAAGGCCGGGCCAGTGCCCGAAAGCGCAGAGAGGTAATCAATGAAATCTTCTTTCTCGACCTCAGCCGCAGTGCCCACACATTCGAACACCTGCTGCACGAGGCTTTTCGTCGTCGGCGCTATCGCGCCAAAGCCATACCAAGGGGTAAAGGACTGCTCGATTTCCACCGCCGCGTTGGGCATCGCCCGCACGACCGCTGAAGCCGAGGTCTGCGCAGCAATCGCCTGCGCCGTGATCCCGGCCATCAGGGAGATCACCGTTTTACCCGTCGCATCGATGCCCAGGCTGGCGAAATGCTCGGGGCGAACCGCGAGGATCACCACGTCGCTGCGATCCACCAGGTCCTGATTGTCCGTGACCAGGCAAGCACCTTGTTGAGCCAACGGATGGTTGCCCGAGCGATTGGAAATGATCAGGTTTCCCGCCGGCACCAGTCCCTTCGCCAGGACCGCCTTGGCAATCGCACCGCCCAACCAGCCAGTGCCGCCAATGATCCCCACGGTCTCAGTGATCATCGCCGTTGCTTTCGAACGTGTCGGTCAAGGGCACAAAGACCCCGGATTCTTTTTCGGCATAGCCGAACTTCCCGTAGAAACGATCCAGCTCACGCTGCTTGGGGACTTTGCCGGTGAAGATGCTCACGTAATGCGGGATGCGCTGGAAGCGCACGGTGATCAACTCAGTCGTGTTCATGGTAATGTAGCCGATCTGCGTCAGGTAGATCGTTCGGGCCCGTGTATCAGCCCCCTGGTTGTCGTAGCCAAAGCGCTTGAACATGTTCGCCAGGGCGTTCATTCGCTGCTCGTCCACCACCGCCACCTCCTGGGCCACTTCAGCGGACTGAAGCGCCCAACTGCGCACGGCGAACTCAAACTGCGAGTCGAACAGCTGCGGGTTGAGCCAGCACTCGAACACATTCAGGATCGCCTCGGAAATGCTCTCGGCATAGCTTTCACTTTGCCGTATCAACCCCCCCGTGTTGGTCTCCCGCCAACGCGACAGCAACGCAGCCAGCAGTTGCTCGCGGTCCTCGAAAAACCAGTAGAAGCTGGTGCGTGACAAACCCAGGCGCTTGGCCAGTGGCATGACCCGGACCGCATCGATGCCCGACTCCTTCAGGGCCTCGTAGGCGGCTTCCAGCCAACCCTCCGGCGAGCCTCGCCAGCCCGCGTCCTGGGCCTTACTACGGGCCTTCCCTACCTGCGGCATCGTGCGCCTCCGTCTTCGAATACGTGATAGAAATGTACCCTGATGATCTCTTAATGTACACATGAGTACATTTCATTGACCCGACAGTCCTCAGCGCTTAAAGACCAGCAGTATGGAGCCCGACCACCGTTCCAGTCGAACAAGCCGGACGCAGGCATGAAACAACATCTCCGTGAGGCGCGCTTGGTTGTATCTCCAAGAGGCAAGGACTCTAAAACAACAACGAGCCGCCATTATGATTTTTTTGCTGAACACCGCCGAAAGAACTTCGCCATCCGGCCAAAGAATGCCGGAACGACTGCCTTTGTCATACCGCTCATCTGTCATCCACTGCCCAAATCCAGATAACGGCCAACGCGAGTTCATCGTGCAGGCGCTCTGTGCCGCTTGAACCCTTGGCCCACGGATATCAACCATTTGAAGCGAGGCCATCGATGCTCGAGCCAGGACAGAACCTAGCCCCGCCAGGTAATGCATCGCCAAGCGATAACAGCACTTCAAGCCTGCCGTGCGATTGGGTCAGCCATCCAATCCCGTGCCCGGGTGGTTGCGGTTGTTGTACCTGTCGGCCGGTTCCGGCGTAACGCCCATGATGTCGATGACCCGGGCCGCCCGCGACATGGTCGGCAATCTTGACATCGTGTTTGTGCACCAATCAGACCGCGCTGTCTGCCACCAAGAAAGCCCGCCCTCCTCCTGCAGCCAGGGTGTTTGTGGCACCTGCAAGACCGTCCTGCTCCAGGGTACGGTGGAGATGAACCACAACGGCGGCATCAGGCAACGGGAAATCGACAAAGGCCTGCGCTTGCTGTGCTGCAGCAAGCCCACTTCTGATTTGGTTCTCGATCTTTAGCCTTGCCTCAAGCGTCAGCCGCTTCCGTCAGTGGCTGGGGAAACGGTCGACGCTTGATGGACCGGGCGACCTAGCCGACTTTCACGTTCATGGTGATGCGCGCCGTGAAGACCTTCACACCACCCTCGTCGAAGATCTCGACCGGGACAACCTTGTCCCCCGAGGTCTGCCAATCGATGTCGCTACCGTCGGCAATGGCGTGGATAGATGTCTTGGCCTTGGCCAGGTATTCGACGGTCATGCCCTTAGGGATCCAGCGGGCACCACTGGGGATGGACACCTCGGTCATCATGCCGCCCGCCAGTTCTGCCGCGTTGCACAGCGCGATCGCGTGAACGGACGCCAGGTGATTGGTGATTTCCTTGCGAAACGGCACCCTCACTTCACCGCGCCCGGGTGCCAACACCGAAATTTCCGGGTTGATGGTGCCGAAGTACGGTGCCATCTGGCAGGCCATATTGCTGAAGGCGGACGGACCAACGCTTTGGTACATGCTGAGAGTCTGGCTCATGGGGTATCTCGGGTCAGGTGGCTGAAGTCATGAACAGAATATTACTCTTTTACAGAATACTACTCTGTTACAGAACATTATTCTGTATATGTCCACCCTGTCAATCGCTCGTGTCGAGTCTGCGTTTCAATTACCATGGCCCCTTTTTGACTGGGCCGAAAAATGGAACCTGTCGATCTCCTCGAGCGCTGCTACCCAGGGCGTCGTGCCGAGTCCAAGCGGCACATCCTCCGATGTGCCCTGGCGCTGTTCAATCAACAGGGCATAGAAGCAACCACCATCGACATCATCCGTGCCGAAAGCCAGATGAGCGTGGGGGCCATTTATCACCATTTCGAGAACAAGGAAGGCTTGGTCGCGGCGTTATACATGACAGCCCTGGATGATCAGGCGCGGCTCAGGGACAGCTACCTTGGCGCTGTCACGTCGACCCGCGAATGGGTGCATGCCCTGGTGTTTAGCTACGTGGATTGGGTGGTCAGCCAACCCGACTGGGCACGATTCCAGTACCAGGCGCGCTTTGCAGTGGCGCGCAGCAGCTTCAACGAACGGCTCGCCGAGGCGAATCTGGCCAGGAACGCCGCACTCAAGAAATGGTTCAGCGACCCGGCCCACCAGCAGGATTTGCAGGACCTGCCTTTTGAGCTGATCCCGTCACTGATCATCGGTTCTGCGGAGAGCTACTGCCGTGCCTGGCTCTCTGCCCGCGTCAAACGCAACCCTGAAGCCTACCGGCAGCAATTGGCCGAGGCCGCCTGGCGCGCCGTTGGCGCCGGCGAGTGAGCCATTCGTCCTGCGTTTTTCCCGATCCCGCCATACTCGCCACTTATCAATAAATCTCAAAAACAGCCAAACACGGCCGATACCCAGGATAAGACCCCGCCACTGGGGCGCAGGACGGAACGGTAGGTCAGTTATGACAGAGATTTATTTGCTGATAGCGCACGGCACGGATCAGGGCGAAGCTTACGTGCTGGGCTGGTTCGATGACCGGAGCAAGGCCCGGGAAGTGGCCGAGCAGAAAGAATGGGAGGCGTACCGCGCCAGCCTGAAGGAAAAACATCCATGGTCCAGCCACAAACCATTGGCACCGGACCAGACGGACTATCGCCGCTACTGGATCAAGACCATTTCAAAATTCGAGCATGTGCCAGTGCCAAGGTCCTTTGCGGTTCATTGATCACCACGAATGAATATTCAACGAAACGAGCGTTATCGGTGGCGGTCTAGACGATTAAGCCCATCCGATGAGAGCGTGATTATGTTGAAATTCCTTGGCGGCACCGTAGGTATCATTTTCCTGATTGGCCTGATAGTGGTGATTGCGCTGTTCAAGTTCATTTTTTGAACGTGGCAGCGGCGGTCTTTGGCTCGGCTCTGTAGGAGGTGGCGAAGCCTGCGATTTTTTGATCTTTCGCTTGGGACTCAAGTGGCTAGGGAAAGATCGCAGCCTCGTTGCACTCGTCAGCTCCTACACGGCTGCTACAGGCTTAACGGGGTTTGGCTCTGTAAGTTCGCGGACCTCATCCTCACCCTTACTTTGGCCCGTAGGGATTCAAAGTAGTCGCCATTCACTGGAACAGTGGGAGCCGACTCGGCCCCGTCCAATACCAAGCCACGCTGGTGCTGCCGATTCTGATCCTTGCGAATCAGTTCCCGTACATATTCACTACGGGTACTGTAGCCTCGCTGCCTAACCTGATCGTCTATGAAGGATCTGAGAACGTCCGGCAGGGTGATGTTCGGGGTAGTCATGGCTTCGACTGCTTTTGACAAACATTTGTCGAACCTAACACCCTCGAGCCTGCCTCGCCAGGTGTCGAGTTCGCGGCAAAACTTGTAGTCCTTGGCCAACCATCAAACGCTCCGGTCGCATCGACATGACAGACAGAGACACGGCTATTGCTGACTGGGAACCGCTGCAGCTTGAATGGCATCAAGGCTTCGCGTTCATGGAAGGTCGGCTGCTGGGCGACGGGCAAGTGCCTGATGTGTACATCATGCTCAACCCTGAAGGCGCACGACCCGACGAGTTAGCCCAAGCTGCCAGCGCTGGGCATTATCCGTCCTCGCCCTTGCTGGCCGGTCAGCCGGTGTGGCGGCATCGACGAAACCCTTGGGTCCTGCGCGACGCCCTGCGTGATTACTACCTGCTTCCGGCCTACCGGGAGCGCCATGGCTACCACGCGCTTCAGGCCCTGCCGTTTCGGTTCGACAAAGGCCTGGAAAACCTCGGCCACCAGTACTGGCGTGACGCAACCGGCGCCTATTGGTTCGGCGAGTACGCGATCAGCCAAATTCCCGAGGCACGCCCCGACAGCCTGACCCTGCTGACATCGTCCCCCGCCTCGGTAACTTCAGCGTCCGCCCTGTTCAGCGACGGGGTCAATATCTTTTTGCAGGGGCAATTTATCGCCAGCGCCACGGCGCGGGTGCGGTATTGCAACCATCCGTCCTATCGAGTGATCGACGATCAGGTCTACAAGGGCTTCAAGCCCCTGCACCAGAAGGACGGCACGCCGCTGCCGGTCGCAAATCCGGACGACTTCCAGATGCTCGCCCATCGCTGGGGCACCGATGGGCAGTCGATCATCGTGCAAGCACAGCAAGGTTCGAGCATTTCCTATGAATACTTCTACCGCATCGACAATGCCGACTTGGCGACCTTCACCGTGCTTAACGAACGCTACGCCAAGGACAAGCAACGCGCCTATTACCTGACTGGCAAGACCATCCGCTACGTTGGCGATTTCCACCTGCTCAAGTGCAGGCAGCCGGCGTTCGATGAGTACGGCCGCGTGGTCAGCGCCGCTGAATACGAGGATGACTATTTTGCCGTGGACGACAGTTTCGTCTACGCCGCCGGGACCCGCTTGCGTGACGCCCATGGCCCGAGTTTTCGCCACTTGGGTTTCGACTATTACCGTGATCACCAGCACGTCTACAGGCGCCAGAAACGCCTCGATGTCGACGCGGAAAGCTTCGTCGTGACCCAGCTTTGTCGCAATGACCAGGATTACTCCCCTGTGCTGGCAGGTGACAAGCACGGCCCACTGGGCTCTGGCGGCATCATCGATGCGGCCATGCAAAAGGCGTGGGCTCCTTACTTCGAAGCCCATCCGCAGTTGGAAGGTTATTGGTGGCACCGTTTGCAGACAACGACTGAGGCCGCGCAAACGCACACGGAAACGCTGCCGTTACGGGCCATCGGTCTCGGTTTTGAACTGGGCGACCAAGTGTATTTCCATGGACGCGTGATCAACGGGCTGGACGCAGCGAGTTTCAGATTGCTCGACACGCACCTGTGCGGCGATGCCCAGGGCTTGTATCTGATCCCGTTTCATAACGCGCAAACGGAAGTGCCCGAACGGTTTTCCCAAGAACCCGCGGAGCACTTCCGCTCACTCGGG
Organism: Pseudomonas sp. Soil_N_39; assembly: GCF_057655955.1. Classification (NCBI taxonomy): domain Bacteria; kingdom Pseudomonadati; phylum Pseudomonadota; class Gammaproteobacteria; order Pseudomonadales; family Pseudomonadaceae; genus Pseudomonas; species Pseudomonas sp. Soil_N_39. Next base: position 183,755 of record NZ_JBDGLI010000007.1, on the reverse strand, counting down.
TCGCCCTACCTGACAGACGGCAAAACCGTGTTCTGCCACCGGGTTTTCTATCATCCCCCCGAACCGATTCGTAAGGCCCACGCGGCCACTTTCGAGTCCTGTGGGCATGGTTGGGCCAAGGATCGGGATGCGCTGTATTACTACGGCGAGGCGAAAAAACGGCTACCCCCCTCTGAGACCCGCATTCTCGGCACCTATGCCGTCAGCCCTACCCTGATCTTCTCGGAAGGCAAACCGTTGGATGTGGTGTTCGACCCCGATGAAGTCCGCGTGCCCCATCCCGATTTCCTGCAACTGGGCACGCGCAAGTTGTTCTGCCACCGACGCCCGCTGAGCGCCAAGCGTATCGACCTGGCCAGCTTCGAATTCCTGACGGACCGCTATGCCCGAGACAGGCACCGAATCTACCACTACGACGGTTATGCGACCCTGACCGAAGTTGATGAAGCGCATTATCGGGAATCGCTCAGAGCAAATGATCTTAAAGAATCCCCAAGGGATAACTGATGATCACACGATTCTCATCGTAATCCGCACTATTGAATCCACGGCGCACACTTGCATTTCGCCAACGCAAAGCCAGATTTTTTAGTCGACCGCTTTGCACCACATACCCAAGCTCACTCTCACGCACCCACTCCGAACCGTCCTCGACGCGTTGTAACCTGACGTCGTCGCCGTGGACATAACGGGTCATCAATGACAACCCCGGAACGCCATAACCGGCGAAATCCAGATCGTAGCGCAACTGCCAGGATCGCTCCCCCGGGTTGTCAAAGGCATGGTTGAACGTATTGTTCGCCAGGTAGATACCTCCAGTACCGGAGACTCTCATCCAGCCCGTCTCACCGCTGACCTGCTGCCAACCAAGACTGAACGTATGCTGCTCGACGCCCAGGCCGATCATCAATGACGCCGTGCGATTATCCAAACGGCCAGCCTTGGCTGCACCGTCGTCCTTGCCCCAGAAATAACCCAGGTTCGTGTTCAAGGTGACGCTTGGGGATAACGACCAGCGCTGGTTCAGACCGACATAGTGCTGCTGATAGATGTCCTTTAGCTGCCCACTCCATAGACGAAATGTGCTGTTTTTAGACGCTGAACGGTAGTCGGCCCCCAGATAGTTGAACGCGTCGCTGTGAGCGCTACCGAAAGCCAGATCCTCCATGGAGGAATCATTACGCAAGCTGGTTTTTTTGAATTGCCCGGCGAACAGCGTCCAGTACTTCACATCCTGCGAAGACAACTGCGTCCCTTCGAACGTTTGTGGCAACGCCCGGAAGTCGTCAGCGGTGATAATCGGCAGGTTGGGCATCCATTCACCCACTTTCAATTCGGTGGCGGAAATTTTCGCTTTAAGGGCGACTCCAAGCCGGCCGAAGCTACCCGCCGGATCCCCATCACCATCCTTAGGTAATAACAACGCACCGTAACGCCCGGCGCCGCCGTCCAACTTGACGGCATACTTGCCCAATACGTCGGCACCCACGCCAACGGTACCGGAGGTAAAGCCGGATCGAAGATCGAAAATAAAGCTCTGTGTCCACTCCCGTGCCTGGCCTTGTGCGGCATCAGGCGCAGTGAAATGACGTTCGAAGAAGAAGTTTCTGAGGGTCAGCGTTGCCTTGCTGTCGTCAACCAAACCCTGGGCGAACACCCGAGGCGACAGCAAGCCGACGCACAGTAAAATGCCAGCGAGACGCAGCGTTATTGTTTTCACGACCATGATTCCCCTGTTGTTGTTATTGAAGGGCACACGCGGTCTGCTCTCCCTCGGGAAACGACTTGTCGAATCGCCGGAGGGATGGAGCTGATCGAAGATTGGATCGGATATTTCAGTCGGTGCGAATGGAGCAAAAAGGGCCCCAGATCACGGAACCTTGTTCGGCCAGGCACAGCAGGAGGGGCGCCTGGTTAGCGCCCCTCCTCGGGTCAGATCAGACCAGCGGAGCGCAAGGCGTCGGCGATTTCGCGATCCGCACCTTCCGCCAGCGGCAGCAACGGCGAACGCACCGTGGCGTGGTCCAGAATGCCGCGCGCCACCAGGCCATGCTTGAGCGCCACGGTGCCTTCCATGTGGGAGCCACGGTGGTAGACGTTGCGGGTGACTGGCAGCAATTTGTCGTGGATGGCACGAGCGGCCGGATAGTCCCTGCGCTTGCCGGCGGCAATCAACTCGATCAACGGCTCAGGCGTCAGGCTGCCGTAGCCCACCAGTGCCCCGTCCACATCGAACATGGTGTGCAACAGGTACTCGTCGTGGCAGGTGAGAATCTGCAGGTCCGGAACCTCACGACGTACCACCGGGATCTCAGTGTCCCAACGGCGCATGTTGCGCACGCCGTTCTTCATGGCGAAAACCCCTGGCTGCCTGGCGATGTCCAACTGGGTTTCCAGGTCGTAGGTGGCCTTGGTCACGTCTGGATATTGGAACAGGATCAGAGGCAGACCGCTGTGCTCGTAAATCGCCCGGTAGCGATCTTGTGCGGCCCCCTTCTGGTAACCGAAACGCAACCAGCCATGGGAGGGATAAACCAGGCCCGCACTGGCACCCGCATCGACGGCGCGCTGGGCTTCCTCGGCGGCCACTTGGGTGCCTTCCCCGGTAATACCGGCGATGATCGGGATCCGCCCGCCCACCGATTCCTTAAAGCTCTGAATCACCAAGGCCTGCTCGGCCTGGGTCAGGAATGTACCCTCGCCCGCATGACCCAACACCACCAAGCCCTTGACGCCATCAAAGCTACCCAGCCAGGAACCCAACTTCTGAATCGCGTCATAGTCGACCTTGCCATCGCGGGTAAACGGAGTGACTGGAGCCGGTACCAGACCTTTGAGATCAATCGTGTTCTTAGTACTCATTTTCTTTCCTCTGGTTTACTAAGTGTCCGCAACTGACGCGTGCAGGAACGCAAGCCATACAATCAAGTATCACTTGGGGTTTATTGGAGATTACGTGTGCAGCTAATTAATCAATGATCAGGCGTAACGCTTATCAAGGCGAAAGTTCCTCCAGTATTCGCCCCTTGGTTTCAACAGCAAACAATGCAGTGACACAGCCGGTGATGATTAATATCACTGCGAATATTCCAAACACATAATGCACACCGACACTGGACACGGTGAGTCCTACCACCAACGGCCCCGTGGCGGACCCCAGGCGCAACCAGGCACTGCCCAACCCGGTACCCAACGCACGAAGGCGGGTGGGATAAAGCTCTGCCGAGTACAGATAAAGTGAGAACGTGACGGTTTGCACCATTGCGTATCCGAGGCCGGCCAGAAGCAGGATCTGCAAGGGTGATGTCGCGCCGGTCAGCGCCAGGACTGACAAGGGAATTGCAGCCAGGAACAAGGCCCCCATATACCAGCGGCGGCGACCGAACCTGTCGATCAACAAGGCGCAGATGACGGCTGCAACCACGCCGGCCCCCGACGTGATGAAACCGTAAGCCAAACTGGTGTCCAGCGGCAGATTGAAATGTTGGCGATAAAGCGTTGGCAACCAGGTGATCAAGCCATTGGCAACCATGTAGGCACCAAACCACATTGCCCAGATGACCATGGACCGTTTGAAATACATGCCATGGAATAGCTCACGCCAACCTTGAGTACCACCAGGTTTTGCGAGCTGCGGCACCTCTACGGCGGGCGCAAGTTGCTTGCCGGCTTTCAACACGCTGTTTTCCAGGCGCGTCACAATGCGATCAGCTTCTTGCAATCGACCTTTGGAGGCCAGCCAGCGTGGCGACTCGAAGAGAAAGAAGCGCAGCGGGATCAAAATCGTGGCAGGGACAAGGCCCACGGCGAACATGGCCTTCCAGCCGTAGATCGGTACCAGCAGGTAGCCAATGATGCCCGCACCGACCAGCCCGAGCAGGAACATGACTTCATAGAGCAGAAAAAACTTGCCGCGCTTTTTCGATCCGATCAGCTCATTGACATAAGCGCTGGCGACCGGCACCTCGCCTCCCGTGCCGATGCCTTGCAGAAAACGAAACAGAATCATCGACCCGGCGCTCCAGGCGAACAGACAGGCCACATCCATGGCAACGAAGAGAAGAATGGTGAACGTCAGTACCTTCATCCGCCCGATACGTTCAGCCAGCCAACCAAAGAACACCGCCCCTAACAACTGCCCCAGGTAACCGAACGATAAAATCATGCCGATCTGGGTCGCGGTCAGGTTCCATTCCTTGGCCAATACCGGCATCGCATAGGCAATCGCGATGACGGTATAACCATCAAAGAATGTGGCGGCACCAATAATATTCCTGGCCCAGAAGACCTGCCGGGTAATAGGCAAACGTTCAAGTCTCGCACTGATATTCGCTTGGCTTTTAAGCCCTTCAGCCACAGGCTCTGTTTCTAAGTTTTGCATCAACATGGCACTTCCTTCTTATTGTCAATATTGTCGGGGCGTGCAGGTGCGAGCAGTGTGAATTTCACAATGCTTGAAGTTCATTGAGATCATTAACGGGCTTTAGCGTGAACCCGTGTAATCATGACTAACGTTTAGAAGTTCGAGCCGATACTTCCATTGGCCTCCAATGCCTTACCAATGTCCTTGGCGGCTTCCAGGGTGGAACTAAGTGCACGGTTTTTAAGCTCGTCCGCCGTACACCGGACCGAAGGAGCGGCAATGCTGATCGCCCCCACCGGATATCCATCGATGTCCAGCACGGGGACCGCGAGAATTCTCAGTCCATCGGTGAACAAAGATTCGGTCAAGACGAAACCATCGTCGCGAATTTGCCCAAGCAACTCCGCCAGGGGACGTTCAAGCGCATGGGGTTTCATGATGAAGGGCGTGGTCGGCGTGAGCGCCTGGACTTTCTGGACCTGTTGCTCCGGCAGGAAGGCAAGGATCGACTGGCCGATGGCCGTCTGGGTTGCAGGCACCGTGGTGCCGATGCGGATATCCACGCCCAACCGGGTGATGCCCGCCCGTACCCGCTCCAGGTAAAGCACATCGGCGCCCTGCAGGACGGCAAAGCTGGCAGCCTCGCTGGTTTCACTGACCAGGCCTCGGAGTATAGGCCGCACAATGCTGCGCAAATCAGTCCGGGCGATGGCATGAAAGCCCAGATCCAGCACCTTGAGCGTCAACGCAAAACGACGGCTTTCCGGAATTCTGGAGACATACCCCAAATCCACCAACGTATTGAGCATGCGAAAAGTCGTACCAGGATCGAGATCGGCCGTCGCGGCGATCTGACTCAAGGTCAACTCATCGTTTTCGGCAGTGAACGACTCCAGTACGCGAAACCCCTTGGCCAAGGATTGCACGGTACTTCGAGCCTTCTTTTCATCCCAACCCTGGGTCGGGTCGGAACCGTCTTCTGACCGTTTCGGAGTCTTGATCATTTTTTTCGCTCTTTTTGATTTTTTCGGATTGCGAAATTATTTTCTTTCAATTAGGATATTATTTTGGCAGGCCCTTGTCCTATATCTATTAAGACAATTTCCTATTATTTATATATCTTTCTGATATAAAAGATGGTCGAGCCCCTCGCCTGCCTACCCTTAGGCCTGGGCAGGCAGGTGCTTTTGATAGGTGGGGCTGAGCGTTCGTCGACCTGAAATTACCGTGAAGAACGTGGCCGATCTCAGTCAGAACTGTGTCACGACCGTAACCCCTGCCGTGTCAAACCGATCCATGTTCATCAGCGCGTCAATGGACTGTTCGAGGCTGATGGTCTTGCCCACCAGTTTTTCAGGCGCCAACTTGCCGGACGCGATCATTTCCATCATCGCGCCGTAACGGTGAGCCTGCATGCCATGGCTGCCACAGATCTCCAGCTCGTAGGCAATGACCTTGCTCATTGGGATTGCCGGCGTGCTGTGATCGGCCAGCATCAAACCGACCTGGACATGCCTGCCACGACGCCTCAGATTATTGATGGAGTTGAAGCAGGTTGCTGGATGACCCAGGGCATCCAGGGGGACGTGAGCGCCGCCCTTCGTGATCTCAAGCACCGCCTCGGTGACATCCGCCACACGGCTTGCGTTGACCATCGCGACGGCACCGAGCGACTGGGCAAGCTTGAGCTTATCGTCGCAGATATCGATGGCAATAACATTCGCCCCGATAGCATGAGCAATCATCACCGCGGACAACCCCACACCACCACAGCCATGAACCGCCACCCACTGGCCCGCCGTGACCTTGCCTTGATCGACAACCGCACGAAACGACGTGACGAAGCGACAACCCAGGCTCGCCGCCGTGGCGAAGTCCATGTTTTCCGGCAGCGCAACCAGGTTCAAATCCGCCTTGTGAATCCCCACATACTCGGCGAAAGAACCCCAATGGGTGAAACCCGGCTGAAACTGGCTGTGGCACACCTGCTGGTTGCCGCTATTGCATTCCGGACACGCGCCACAGCCACCGACAAAAGGCACGGTAATGCGATCACCCACCTTCCATCGGGTGACATCCCGCCCCACCTGCGCCACGATTCCCGCCAGTTCGTGACCGGGCACATGGGGCAGCCGAATGTCAGGATCGTGACCTTTCCAGCCATGCCAGTCGCTTCGGCATACGCCCGTGCCAAGGACTTGAACCACCACACCGTGATGCTCGGGGGTCGGGTCCTCGACCGTCATTAAACGAGGGGGTTGAGAAAAGGCTTCGTAAACTACGGCTTTCATGAGGATCCCTCTACTTTAGAAAAGCGCTCTGTCTGGATACTGGTTCGCGGACCGACCTAGCCACGAAGCAACGCCAACAGTAACCACAAATCCCCCGGCACGTAAGAATCGCTGGCGCTTAGAGGTTGCAGCTGTACTGATATTCGAAGGGGAAGAATACGGTATCGACCACCCATGAAAAGGGTGGGTCCAGGTTGCTAACCTGGCTTTGGAGGCCTTTGCAGATTTTGCGCAGCCTGAAACGAAAAAGGGGACCAAGCCAGTGAATGGCTTGATCCCCTTTCAAAATATGGTCGGGACGGAGTGATTCGAACACTCGACCCCTAGCACCCCATGCTAGTGCGCTACCGGACTGCGCTACGCCCCGACTAGGCGTGAATCTTGTTCCGCTTCTCAACGGAACGCTCAGGAATATATCGCAAGCTTTTGAAAACTGGAAGATTTAAAAGCAGAAATTTATTTCTTGAGCACCACCAGCACATCTTCGAGCTCGGCGATCATCTGGCGGATCATCTGTTTGTACTGGGTTGTATCGTCCTTGGCCTCATCACCGGAGAGGCGCAAGCGCGCGCCGCCGATGGTGAACCCTTGGTCGTACAGCAGCGCGCGGATCTGCCGGATCATCAGTACGTCTTGTCGCTGATAATACCGGCGGTTTCCGCGGCGCTTGACCGGGTTGAGTTGAGGAAACTCCTGCTCCCAATAGCGCAGCACGTGCGGTTTTACCGCACACAGCTCGCTGACTTCACCAATGGTGAAGTAGCGTTTGCCCGGGATGACGGGTAGTTCGTCGTTATGACTTGGTTCCAGCATAAGCCTCAACTCGGGCCTTCAACTTCTGCCCTGGACGAAAGGTGACCACACGGCGAGCCGTGATCGGGATTTCTTCTCCCGTTTTCGGATTGCGGCCAGGCCGCTGGCGTTTGTCCCGAAGGTCGAAATTGCCGAAACCGGACAATTTGACCTGTTCGTTGTCTTCCAGAGCGTGCCTGATTTCTTCGAAAAACAGTTCGACCAATTCTTTGGCCTCCCGTTTATTCAGGCCCAGCTCCTCATACAGACGTTCCGCCATCTCAGCTTTCGTCAGAGCCCCCATACGTCACTTCCTTAACGTGGCGTTCAACCTGTTTTCGAGCGAGGTGAGGATGTTCTGCGTTGCGGTATTCACCTCATCGTCATTAAGAGTGCGCGATGGATGCTGCCAGGTCAAGCCGACTGCAAGGCTTTTTCTATGCGGATCAATGCCTTTACCCTGATACACGTCAAATAGCCTGAGGTCCGTGAGCCATTCGCCTGCATTTTCACGGATTACGTCCAGCACAGCGCTGGAAGCAACGTCGCGATCGGCCAGCAACGCCAGGTCACGCCGCACTTCAGGAAAGCGCGATAACTCCTGGAATTTCGGCATTTTCCCCTGGGCCACTTCGGCCAAGACCAGCTCGAAGACGAATACCGGACGATCAAGGCCGAGGGTTTTCGCCAGTTCAGGGTGAATAGCGCCCACATAGCCGACTTCGCGCCCGTCCCGCTCAATGCGTGCGGTCTGCCCCGGGTGCAACGCAGGATGCTTGCCCGGTACGAACGTGAACGCGTCGAGTGCGCCGGCGAAGCCCAGCACCGCTTCGACGTCAGCCTTGACGTCGAAGAAATCGACGACATCGCGACCTTGCGCCCAGCCTTCCGGCAGGCGACTGCCACAGACGACACCGGCCAGCATCGGCTCTTGCTTCAAGCCTTCCAACTGACCGACAAAACGCAGGCCGCTTTCGAACAGACGCACGCGATCCTGCTGGCGGTTCAGGTTGTGCTGGAGCGACTTGACCAGGCCCGGCCACAGGGACGAGCGCATGGCGGCCATGTCATTGGAAATCGGGTTGGCCAGCAACAGCGGCTCGACGCCCGGATTGAACAGCTCGAACTGGCGTGGATCGATGAAGCTGTAGGTGATCGCTTCCTGATACCCACGGGCCACCAGCAGGCGGCGCAGTTCAGGCAGGTCGCTACGGGCTTCAGCCTTGGCCTGTGGGGCCAGGCGCGCTTGCGGGTAGCGAACCGGTAGGCGATTGTAGCCGTACAGGCGGGCCAGTTCTTCGATCAGGTCGACTTCCAGGCTGATATCGAAGCGATGGCTTGGCACTTCGACGCGCCACTGCCCTGCCCCGTCGGCGTTGATGTTCAGGCCCAAAGCACTGAGCAGGCGTTCGACTTCGGCCGGGGCCATTTCCATGCCCAGCATCTGAGTGATGCGCTGGGCACGCAGGGTGACCGGTGCAATCTTGGGCAGGTGCTGTTCGCTGACGGTCTCGATGATCGGGCCGGCTTCACCGCCAGTGATTTCCAGCAGCAGGCCAGTGGCGCGCTCCATGGCTTCACGGGCCAGCTGCCAATCCACACCACGCTCGTAGCGGTGCGAGGCGTCGGTGTGCAAGCCATAGGAACGCGCCTTGCCAGCGACGGCGATCTGGTCGAAGAACGCGCTTTCCAGGAATACATCGCGGGTCGTGGCGGATACGCCACTGTGCTCGCCGCCCATTACGCCGGCAATCGCCAAGGCGCGGGCGTGGTCGGCAATTACCAGGGTGTCGCTGCGCAGGGTCACTTCCTGGCCGTCGAGCAGCACCAGCTTCTCACCCTCTTCGGCCATGCGTACGCGGATGCCGCCGTTGATCTCGGCGAGATCGAACGCATGCAACGGTTGACCCAGCTCCAGCATCACATAGTTGGTGATGTCCACGGCTGCGTCGATGCTGCGCACGTCGGCGCGACGCAGGCGCTCCACCATCCACAGCGGCGTCGGCTTGGACAGATCGACGTTACGGATCACACGGCCCAGGTAACGCGGGCACGCCGCCTGCGCCAGGACTTCAATCGAACGCACTTCGTCATGCACGGCCGGCACGGTCGCGACCACTGGACGCGTCACGGGGGCGGCATACAACGCGCCGACTTCACGGGCCAGGCCGGCCAGGGACAGGCAGTCGCCGCGGTTCGGCGTCAGGTCGACCTCAATGCTTGCATCGTCCAGGCCCAGGTATTCACGGATGTCTTGGCCCACCGGCGCATCAGCTGGAAGCTCCATCAAGCCATCGTTGCCTTCGCCAACCTGCAGCTCGGCCTGTGAACACAGCATGCCGTTGGACTCGACGCCACGCAGCTTGGCTTTCTTGATCTTGAAGTCGCCCGGCAGTTCAGCACCGATCATGGCGAACGGAATCTTCAGGCCCGGGCGCACGTTGGGCGCGCCGCAGACGACTTGGAAGGTTTCCGCACCATTGCTGACCTGACAAACCCGCAGTTTGTCAGCGTCCGGGTGCTGCTCGGTGCCCAGCACCTCACCCACCACCACGCCACTGAAATCACCGGCGGCCGGCGTTACGCTATCGACCTCAAGGCCGGCCATCGACAGGCGAGCAACCAGCTCGTCCCGACTTACCTGCGGGCTTACCCAGCCGCGCAGCCATTGTTCACTGAATTTCATCCTGCTCTCCTAATAGATTCGTTACGGACTAGCGACCTAGCGAAATTGCGCAAGGAATCGCAAGTCGTTGTCGAAGAACAGGCGCAAGTCATTCACACCGTAACGCAGCATGGCCAGGCGCTCGACGCCCATGCCGAAAGCAAAGCCCGAGAATTCTTCCGGATCGATCCCGGACATGCGCAGCACGTTCGGGTGAACCATGCCGCAGCCCATGACTTCCAGCCAGCCAGTCTGCTTGCAGACGCGGCAGCCTTTGCCGCTGCACATCACGCATTCCATGTCGACTTCAGCCGACGGCTCGGTGAATGGGAAGTACGAAGGACGGAAACGCACGGCCAGTTCTTTTTCGAAGAACACCCGCAGGAACTCTTCGATAGTGCCTTTCAGGTCGGCGAAATTGATGTCGCGATCAACCAGCAGGCCTTCGACCTGGTGGAACATCGGCGAGTGGGTGATATCGGAGTCGCTGCGGTACACACGGCCTGGGCAGACGATGCGGATCGGCGGCTGCTGCGATTCCATGGTGCGGACCTGTACCGGCGAGGTATGGGTGCGCAACAGCATGTTCGCATTGAAATAGAAGGTGTCGTGCATCGACCGGGCCGGGTGATGGCCTGGGATGTTGAGCGCCTCGAAGTTGTGGTAGTCGTCTTCGACCTCAGGGCCTTCGGCAATGCCGTAGCCGATGTGGGTGAAGAACTGCTCGATGCGTTCCAGGGTCCGGGTTACCGGATGCAGGCCACCGGAAGTCTGGCCACGGCCAGGCAGGGTCACGTCGATGGACTCGGCGGCGAGCTTGGCAGCCAGATCCGCCTCCTCGAACAACGCCTTGCGTGCATTGAGGACTTCTGTGACACGCTCCTTGGCAACGTTGATCAGCGCACCGACCTGCGGACGCTCTTCGGCTGGCAGGTTCCCCAGGGTCTTCATCACCTGAGTCAACTCGCCCTTCTTGCCAAGGTAGTGAACCCGGATTTGCTCCAGGGCATTGATATCTTCAGCGCTTTGCACAGCCTCTAGTGCTTGAGCGACCAGCGCGTCCAGGTTTTCCATGTACAGACTCCAGATACAAAATAGGGGAAGAGCTTTAAGGCTCTTCCCCTATTTATGACGTTTGACACCTGGGCCCACAGAGGTGAGCCCTGGTGACTGCCGGGGGTACTTAAGCCAAGGTGGCTTTAGCTTTCTCGACAATCGCAGCAAACGCCGCTTTTTCGTTCACTGCCAGATCAGCCAGAACCTTACGGTCGATCTCGATGGACGCTTTTTTCAGGCCAGCGATGAAACGGCTGTAGGACAGACCGTTAACACGAGCACCAGCGTTGATACGAGCGATCCACAGAGCGCGGAACTGACGTTTTTTCTGACGACGGTCACGGTAGGCGTATTGGCCTGCCTTGATTACCGCTTGCTTGGCAACACGGAATACGCGGGAGCGCGCGCCGTAGTAGCCTTTAGCAAGTTTCAGAATTTTCTTGTGACGCTTACGGGCAATGACGCCACGCTTTACACGAGCCATGAGTTACTTCCTCTATTCTTGATCCAAAAATTAACGAAGGCGCAGCATGCGCTCGACTTTTGCCACGTCAGACGGATGCAGCAAGCTGCTACCGCGCAGTTGACGCTTACGCTTGGTCGACATTTTGGTCAGGATGTGGCTCTTGAAAGCGTGCTTGTGCTTGATACCGTTAGCAGTTTTCAGAAACCGCTTAGCAGCACCACTTTTGGTCTTCATCTTTGGCATGTTCGGATACTCCGCATTCAGTTGATAAACATAATCGCAAGGCCTGCCGTGCCCTGGTGATTACTTCTTCTTTTTCGGGGCGATGACCATGATCAGCTGGCGTCCTTCCATCTTAGGATGCTGTTCGACCGAACCGTACTCGAGCAGGTCTTGTTCAACCCGCTTGAGGAGTTCCATCCCCAGCTCCTGGTGGGCCATCTCACGGCCGCGGAATCGCAAGGATACCTTGGCCCTGTCCCCATCACTCAGGAAACGTACCAGGTTGCGCAGTTTTACCTGGTAATCCCCTTCCTCCGTCCCTGGACGAAACTTGATTTCTTTTACCTGAATCTGCTTCTGGTTTTTCTTCGCCGCGGCAATCTGCTTCTTCTTCTCGAAGATCGACTTGCCGTAGTCCATCACCCGGCAAACCGGTGGGACTGCGTCTGCGGAAATTTCTACCAGATCAAGCTTGGCTTCTTCAGCAATACGAAGCGCTTCATCAATCGAGACGATGCCAATCTGCTCGCCGTCAGCGCCAATTAACCGAACCTCGCGTGCCGAGATATTCTCGTTGATCGGGGCTTTCGGTGCAGCTCGTTTATCTTGTCTCATTTCACGCTTAATAATAATTACTCCAAATCTGGGCGACCACGCCGGGAAACCGCTTGCGCGAGAAACTCAGCGAATTCGGCGACGGGCATCGAGCCCAGGTCAGCACCTTCACGAGTACGCACAGCGACAGTCTGCATCTCGACCTCCCGATCTCCAATAACCAAGAGAAAGGGAACCTTGAGCAAAGTATGCTCGCGGATTTTAAAGCCGATCTTTTCATTTCTCAAGTCGGACTTGGCACGAAATCCGCTTTGGTTGAGAGTTTTTTCGACTTCGGCGGCAAAATCTGCCTGTTTATCAGTGATATTCATGATCACTGCCTGGGTCGGCGCCAGCCACGCGGGGAACGCACCCTCGTAGTGTTCGATCAGAATCCCGACGAAACGCTCGAACGAACCGAGGATCGCGCGGTGAAGCATGACCGGGTGCTTGCGGCTGTTGTCTTCGGACACGTATTCGGCGCCAAGACGGATCGGCAGGTTAAAATCGAGCTGCAGGGTACCACACTGCCACACGCGACCAAGGCAATCTTTCAGCGAGAACTCGATCTTCGGCCCGTAGAAAGCCCCCTCGCCAGGCTGCAGGTCATACGCAAGGCCCGCGCTATCGAGGGCGGCGGCCAGGGCCGCTTCGGCGCGATCCCACAACTCGTCGGAGCCCACGCGTTTTTCCGGACGAGTGGACAGCTTCATCTCGACCTCGGTGAAGCCGAAGTCCCGGTAGACGTCCATGGTCAGCTTGATGAAGGCGGCGGATTCGGCCTGCATCTGCTCCTCGGTGCAGAAGATGTGCGCGTCGTCCTGGGTAAACGCACGCACGCGCATGATGCCGTGCAGCGCACCCGACGGCTCGTTGCGGTGGCAGGCACCGAACTCGGCCAGGCGCATCGGCAGCTCGCGGTAGCTTTTCAGGCCTTGGTTGAACACCTGCACGTGGCACGGGCAGTTCATCGGCTTGATGGCGTAGTCGCGGTTTTCCGACTGGGTGGTGAACATGTTGTCGGCGTAGTTGGCCCAGTGCCCGGATTTCTCCCACAGGCTGCGGTCGACCACTTGCGGCGTCTTGATCTCCAGGTAGCCGTTCTCACGCTGGACCTGGCGCATGTACTGCTCGAGCACCTGGTACAGGGTCCAGCCGTTCGGGTGCCAAAACACCATGCCCGGGGACTCTTCCTGGGTATGGAACAGGCCTAGGCGCTTGCCGATCTTGCGGTGATCGCGCTTCTCAGCTTCTTCGATACGCTGGATATATGCCGCTAGTTGCTTCTTGTCCGCCCAGGCGGTGCCATAGACGCGCTGCAACTGCTCGTTCTTCGCATCGCCACGCCAGTAGGCGCCGGACAGCTTGGTCAGCTTGAAGGATTTCAGGAAACGCGTGTTCGGCACGTGCGGGCCGCGGCACATGTCGACGTATTCTTCGTGGTAGTACAGGCCCATGGCCTGCTCGTCCGGCATGTCTTCCACCAGACGCAGTTTGTAGTCCTCGCCACGGGCCTTGAAGACTTCGATGACTTCGGCGCGCGGGGTGACTTTCTTGATGACGTCGTAATCTTTCTCGATCAACTGCTGCATGCGCTGTTCGATGGCCGCCATGTCGTCCGGCGTGAAAGGACGCTCGAAGGCGATGTCGTAATAGAAGCCTTCGTCGATGACCGGCCCGATGACCATCTTCGCGCTCGGGTACAGCTGCTTGACCGCGTGGCCAACCAAGTGGGCGCAGGAGTGGCGAATGATCTCCAGCCCCTCTTCATCCTTGGGCGTGATGATTTGCAGCGTGGCGTCGCTGTCGATGACGTCACTGGCGTCGACCAGCTTGCCGTTGACCTTGCCGGCCAGGGTGGCCTTGGCCAAGCCCGCGCCGATGGATGCGGCGACCTCGGCTACGGAAACCGGATGATCGAACGAACGTTGACTGCCGTCGGGAAGAGTAATAGTTGGCATGGCGCCTCCTCTCCTAGTGGTGACCCCTACCAAAGGTCACGTGGGTTGGGATGAGCCAGTACAAGATCCAGTCCAGGCCATTCAATGACGAACGCCTGCCTTACAGCGGCAGGAGCCTTGCGGCCAACCGGGGAAACCGAACCAGAGTGACTGGGATTCAAATCAGGGTTATTCGGGGTCTTTGCCACCGGGACGAATGATCATCCACAGCCTGGAAATAGCCGAGCCCGGCATGCTAGCACAGATGAACGGTCATCGCCGCGCGGGAATTGAAGCTGGCGTAAATCCAGGGTTTTTATGCCAGAGTGCTGAACTGAACCGAGCGCAACGCCTCAGATAACAAGACATTGACCCAAAAGGAGCATCTTCGCATGCGTCTGAACACATTGTTTGCAGTAGTCGCCCCCCTCGCCCTGCTGCTGCCACTGACCGCCCATGCCGACTGGCCCAAGGGCGAGCGCGAAAAATACATGGCCCAATGCACGCAAGCCGCAACGCCCCAGATCGGCGCGGCCGCGGCCAAGTCCCATTGCGCCTGTGGCGCCGATGCGATCAAGTCCTACCCTGCCTCGGACATCCAGGCCTTGATGGACAACAAGGCCACCCCGGAGCTGCAGCAAAAGGCACTGGGGCAGATCGCAAAATGCAAAGCCGATAACAAGGCGAAAAAGTAAGAAAACAGGCCTCCTGAACGGGCCCGACAGGGTTGAAAAACCCCGATTTCAGGCTTTTTCGAACGATTTATTCAGGTTTTACAGCTTTTTTTATCGTCTTTACTTTCGGCTCAAAGCCTTTAAAACCGGGCCTTTCAGCGGGTAAAGGCGATAAAGCAAACACGACTGATTGGCAAACAGCGCCTGCGGGGGGCTCCCAAATCGAACATTTCGACTATGATACCCGGGTGTGCCCAGTTGGCCTGAGCAGCACAGTACACTGAAAATATATGTTTCTTGGAGATACACCATGTCTAATCGCCAAACCGGCACCGTTAAATGGTTCAACGATGAAAAAGGCTTCGGCTTCATCACTCCTCAAGGTGGCGGTGACGACCTGTTCGTACACTTCAAAGCTATCGAAAGCGACGGTTTCAAAAGCCTGAAAGAAGGCCAGACCGTTTCCTTCGTGGCTGAGAAAGGCCAAAAGGGTATGCAAGCTGCACAAGTTCGCGCTGAGTAATTTCTCCGCGTACTAAAAAACCCCGTCCATGTGACGGGGTTTTTTATGGGCGATTGAAAATCATCGATCAGCCGCAGTTCACCCGGTCGACCACCATGTTGGCATCGGTATTGAGGTTCAGGCGATCGGAGCGGTATTCAAGCGTCACCATGTCGTTGGGCTTGAGGATCCGGGCATTCTGCGCGCCAGCACGGGTACGGGCCTGCTCCAGCAACTGCGGCGAAGCCTTTTTGCCAATGACAAACTCGGCGGCTTTTGCTTCGCAGCGGCTGTGACCGGTCTCGCCCGCCACAGGTTCGGGGGTCGATTCAGAGGTGCTGCTGCAACCGCTCAAGAGCATGGCGGCCAGCAAAGTACTCAATGACGCGAGCTTCCAAGGCATGAAGCCTCCTTTTTTCGATGAATAAACAGAGAGCGTGCGACAACCCAATCGGCGCTTGGTTTCAACACCGCCGCCATCAGTCTGGGGAAAGCTGGCAGTTTGCCTGAGCCCGTTCCCGCTGTTCAGGCATGAATCGTGACTGAATATGAACGACGCTCAATAAACGTCAATGTAATCAAAAGGTGGATTCGGCCAGTTGTCCTTCAGCGCATTGTAGATCTGCATGACCCAGACCTCGTCGCTGGCAGCGACCCGCCCGACGTAGCCTGAACCCTTCGCCCAGGTCTCGAGCCGAAAGCGCAAACCCTCGATGTCTACGCCACCGACCACACCCGAGGACAAATAGGCGATGCCGCCCTTGGTCACGCGCAGCTGGGTATGCTCGTCGTCACCGGCCGAGGCCAGCAATTGACGAACCGCCTCGAGGGTCAGGCCGCCAGGAGCGTTCAAATCGATCTGCACGGGCGGGGCTCCTTCTGAAAACAAAAAAACAAGTGTCGCACAGCCCTCCCCCAATGCCTAAGTCGCAGTGCCAAATCCCGGGCAAAAATGTTTAACTCAGCCTACAGACCTTCAACTCGCGAGCCCGACCATGAGCACCGTCAGCATCGAAGCCACCATCAATGCCAAATGGTCGGAGGGCCACAGTTCCTATAGCCCGGGCAGCCCGGAGGAACTGGCAATCATCTGCATAGACTTGTTGGTGAAGGAGTTGGGGACGGACGTCGCCCGCAACTTCATCCAGCAGACGTTCGAGCGCTACTCGAGCATCGTCGACGCCGTGGATTGAGGCACGCGCCCGCAGGTCCAGCCTGCGGGTGCATAGCCAGGCGGGTTACTTGAGGCGCGCCAGGCGCTCGGTCAGCAGGTCGAAGAACCCCTGGGCATCACCGTTTTCCACCCAGAACGCGTTCTTCGGCGCCTTCAGGCCGTCATACCAGTCGACGATGGTCTGCCCGAACGTCGGACCCTCGCGACTGTCCACGACGACATTGACCGAACGGCCGGTGAACAGTTGTGGCTTGAGCAGGTAGGCAATCACGGTTGCGTCATGCACCGGCCCGCCCGTCATTCCGTAGTGCTCCATATCGCCCTTGACGTATTCGTTGAGGATATCGCCCACCAACTTGCTGGCGTTGTTGTTCAGCGCCGCGATCTGCTTCAGGCGCGCTTCGCTGGTGAGGATCTTGTGGGTCACGTCCAGCGGCAGGTAGGTCAGCTTCACGCCGCTCTTGGCCACCACCTCGGCCGCCTGCGGGTCGGCGAACAGATTGAACTCAGCCACCGGCGTGATATTGCCGCCGTTGAAGTGCGCACCGCCCATGATCACCACTTCCTTGATGCCTTGGACAATGTCCGGCTCCTGGACCAACGCCAGCGCCAGGTTGGTCTGCGGCCCCAACATGGCAATGGTAATGCTGTGGGGCTTGGCCGCCTTCAGCGTGTCGATCAGGTAGTTGACGGCATTGCCCTCGGCCAGCCCCTTCTTCGGCTCGTGCACCGTGACACCCGACAGGCCTTCCTTGCCATGGATGTTTTCTGCGTAGATGGGCGTGCGCATCAACGGTTTCGGCGCACCGGCGTAGACCGGCACGTCTTCGCGCCCTGCCCACTCACGGGCCAGGCGAGCGTTGCGCGAGGTCTTGTCCAGGCGCACATTGCCGGCGACGGTGGTCAGCGCACGGATATGAAGTTCCTCGGGCGATGCCAGGGCGAACAACAGCGCCACCACGTCGTCGGCGCCTGGATCGGTGTCGATGATCAGGTCGATCTTTTCCGCCGCCTGGGCGCTCGTTGCGGTGATCAATGACAAAAGCAGCAGACTCCGGATCAGTTGGTGCATTTTCTCAGCATAGCGGTGCATGGCGCATTCCTTGTGCAGGGTTGAACAGGGTTAGAACGTCACTCCAGAGACCAGCACGATATTGCAGTACGGCGAGCATTCGCCGGTGCGAATGATCGCCCGTGCCTGTTGGCTGATGACCTTGAATTGTTCATGACTGACCAACGCCCGCTCACCCAGCGCACCCTCGGCATGCAGCGCCTCCAGGGTCGTCAGGGCCGAAGGTTGCTTCTCGAGGATCTCCTCGGCCAGGACATGGCTTTCCACCTGCATTTCGCTGAGCACCACCTTCAAGGTGCTGACAAAATCAGGAATGCCATGGGTCAGGGCCAGGTCGATCAATTCGACCTGGGGCGGCACAGGCAGGCCGGCATCACCGATGACCACCTTGTCGCCATGGCCGAGGGAAGCGATCAGTCGCGACAGTGCCACATTCAACAACGGCGTCTTTTTCATGATTTGAAAGCCTGCACTTCCAGCAACGTGGGGATTGAAGGTTGCGCGCCGGATCGGGTGACCGACAGCGCGGCGGCGACCTGACCGAAACGAATCGCATCGACCTCGCTCTTGCCGCTGGCCAAGGCTGCCGCGAAGCCGCCGACAAAGGTGTCTCCGGCCGCCGTGGTGTCCACCGCCTTGACCCGCGGGGCCGGGAAGTGTTCGAAGCTGGCGCCATTGGCGAACATCAGGCCCTGGGCGCCCAGGGTGACGATCACCTTGCCGGCACCGGCGGCGATCAGATGCGCCGCCGCGGCTTCGGCGGTTTCCAGGGAGTCCACCGCCAGCCCGCTCAGCACCGCTGCTTCACTTTCATTGGGAATCAGGTAATCGACGCAGGCATACCAGTCGGCCGGCAACGTATGGGAAGCCGGCGCCGGGTTGAGGATGACGATTTTGCCCAACTCACGGCCGCGCTTCAGGGCATGGCCGACGGTGGCATCCGGCACTTCGAGCTGGCAGATAATGACATCGGCGCTTTGCAGCACTGCATCGACACCGTCCAGGACCTCGGCAGTGAGCGCTCCGTTGGCACCGGCGACGATAACGATGGCATTCTGGCTGTTGTCATCGACAACAATCAGCGCCACGCCGCTGGAATCCTCCACCACACGCACCGCCTGGCAGTCGATGCCCTCGGCCAGCAGTGCGCCGCGCAATTGCTCGCCGTAGGCATCGTTGCCCACGCAACCGACCATCGACACCTGCGCTCCCAGGCGCGCGGCGGCCACCGCCTGGTTGGCGCCCTTGCCGCCCGGGATGGTGGCGAACGACTCGCCGATCAGTGTTTCACCGCCACGGGGCAAGCGCGGCGCCCGGGTCACCAGGTCCATGTTCAGGCTGCCTATTACCACTACTTTTGCTGGCATACATCACTACTCATCAATTCGGTTCAGCGGTATTGGGCGAATGTACCGGACAGCGGTGCAGTCGACTCACGCAAGACAATACTTGGCGTCACGATCCGCTGGTCGGTGGCAAGGCTCGGTGTCGCGATACGCAGCAGCAGCACTTCGGCCGCCATCTCGCCGAGCTGCAGGATCGACTGCCCCACCGTGGTCAACGCCGGGTAGACATAACGGCTCATCTGGATGTCGTCGAAACCAATGACCGACAGCTCGCTGGGTACGCGTATGTTGCGTTCAGCGGCGGCGCGCAGCACACCGATGCCGATCATGTCGTTGGCCGCAAAGATCGCACTCGGCGGCTGCAGTTCAAGCAATTGCGCGGCGGCGCGGTAACCGCCGGTACTGGTGAAATCGCTCTCGAGCATGCGCTCGACGGGCAACTCGATCCCGGCCTCTTTCAGTGCTCGGCAGTAACCGGCCAAACGCATCTGCGCCACGCTGGTGTTGGCCGGGCCGCCGATGAAGGCAATATCGCGGTGCCCCAGCTCCAGCAGGTGCCGGGTCGCCAGGTAGGCGCCGTATTCATGATCGATGCGCACCAGGTCTGCGTCGACGCCATCGAGCCCGCGGTCGACGATCACCATGGGCGTGCGCACGTTGGCCAGCCCCTCGGCCAGGCCGACATCACCGCCAGCGGACGCGAAGATCAGGCCATCGATGCGTTTTTCCAGCAGCACACGCAGGTAGCTGCGTTGCTTGTCCGGGTTGTCGTCAGAGTTGCACAGGATCACGCAATAGCCGTTGCGCTCACAGTAATCCTCGATGCCCCGGGCCAACTCGGCAAAGTAAGGGTTGAGGCTGTTGGGCACCAGCAGGCCGATGGTCGCCGTGGTCTTGGCCTTGAGCGACCGGGCCACGGCGCTGGGCACGTAGTCCAGGCGCTCGATGGCCGCCTCGACCTTGAGCCGCACTTCTTCGCTGACCGGCCGCGTCTTGTTCACCACGTGGGACACGGTGGTGTAGGAAATCCCCGCGAGCGCTGCTACATCCTTGATCGTCGCCATGGTTCAGCCCCGCCGACTGGCGCGCTGGCTGCGATAGGTATCGAGCACGACCGCCACCACGATCACCGCGCCGGTAATGATACGTTTGGTCGGTTCGGTAGCGCCGATCTGCGCCAGGCCCGCCGCCAGCACGGAGATGATCAGCACGCCAAAGAAGGTGCTGATGACCGAACCGCGCCCACCCATCAGGCTGGTGCCACCGATGACCACCGCAGCGATCACCTGCAGCTCCAGCCCTGAGCCGGCGTTCGGGTCCGCGGCCTCCAGGCGAGAAATCTGGAACAATGCCGCCACACCGGCCAGCAAACCCATCAGGCTGAACACCAGGATCTTGTAGGGCTTTGGGTTGATGCCGGCCAGGCGCACGGCTTCTTCATTGGTGCCGATGCCGATCAGGTAGCGACCGAACACCGTACGGGTCAGCACTGCCTGGGCAATGAAGATCACCAGCAAAGCGATGATGAACGAAGGCGAGATACCAAAGGCGATGGGGTTGGAGAGCCAGGCGAACGAGTCGCCGATGTAGGCGGTCCGCGAACCAGTCATCTGGTACGCCAGGCCCCGGGCCATTTCCAGCACGCCGAGGGAGACGATGAACGATGGAATCCGCCACGCCACGGTGATCGAACCGGTGACCGTACCCGCCAGCGCCGCCACGGCCATGCCGAGCAAGGCCGATGGCCAGACACTCCAGCCCCAGCCGAGCACGGCCACGCTGACCGTCGAAGCCGCCAGTGCCAGCACCGAGCCCACCGACAGGTCGATGCCGCCGATGATCAGAATGAACGTCATGCCGACCGCCAGCACCATGAGGTCGGGAATCTGGTTGGCCAAGGTACTGAAGGTGTCATAGGACAGGAAATGGCTGCTCAAGGCCGAGAACAGCGCGATCATGGCCAGCAGCGCGCCGGCCAGGCCCAGGTAGGTCCCGAGGCCGTAGAAGTTGCCACTCGATTTGCCGACGGCAGATGCGGTTTTCATGAAAGATCCCTAGGCGCTGCTTCGTTGAGCAACGCATCACGTTTCTGGTAGCCGGCGAATGCGGCGGCAAGCAAGTCATCCTGGGTCCAGCTGTCGCGCTCGAAGGTGTCGATCAGGCGCCCGGCGGACAGCACGCCGATCCGGTCGCAGATCAACATCAGTTCCCGCAGGTCACTGGACACCACGACCAGCGCCTTGCCCTGGCGAGTCAACTCGCCGAGCAGCGCATAAATGTCGAATTTGGCGCCGACGTCGATGCCACGGGTCGGCTCGTCGAACAGCATGACTGCGCAATCGCGTTCGAGCCAACGACCGATCACGACTTTCTGCTGGTTGCCGCCCGACAGCTCGGACACCAACTGGGTCGGGCTGGAACTGCGGATGCGCATGGCATCGACCTGCCGCTGCGCCAAGGCCAGTTCGGCGCTGCCATTGACCAGGCCGGCGCTGGAAATCTCCGGCATGTTACCCAGGGCAATGTTGGCGGCGATGGATTGAGTCAGCAGCAGGCCTTCGCCCTTGCGGTCTTCGGTGATCAAGGCGATGCCATGGGCCACCGCATCGGACGGGGAGCGAATGCTCACGACCTGGGCCGGCGAACCCAGCGCCACCGTGCCGCTGTCGGCCGGATCGGCACCGAAGATCAGCCGCAACAATTCGGTACGCCCTGCCCCGATCAGGCCGGAGATGCCGAAGATCTCGCCACTGCGGACTTCGAAGGACACGTCGCGGACCTTGTCGGAACGGGTCAGGCCTTTAACGGTCAACGCCGGCGCGCCGATCTGGCGTGGACCGAGATCAATGTGCTCGCCCAACTCCCGGCCAACCATCAGGGTCACCAGTTGCTCGCTGTCGTAGTTGGCCATCGGCTCGACGCAGACCAGGTTGCCGTCACGCAGTACCGCAATGCGTTGGGCGACCCGCGCCAGCTCTTCGAGACGATGGGAAATGTAGATGATCGACACGCCACGCGCCTGCAGACGAGTGATCTGCTCAAAGAGCATTTCAACTTCGCGGGCCGTCAGCATGGCGGTCGGCTCATCGAGAATCAGCACATGGCAATCGCCGATCAGGTTGCGGGCGATCTCGACCATCTGCTGGTGACCGATCCCCAGCTCGCCGACCAGCGTGTCAGGATCGATTGCATCAAGCCCCACCTGGGCCATGGCTTCGATGGCCGACTTGCGCAATCGCTTGCGGCTGATCCAGCCGCCATGGCTGGGCAGGTTGTCGAGGAACAGGTTCTCAGCCACGGACAGGGTCGGCAGCAGGTTGAGTTCCTGCATCACCATGCGCACGCCCAGCTCTTCTGCCTGGGTCCGGCTGCCAGGGCGATAATCCTGCCCTTGGAATTGCATCTGCCCGGTCGTCGGCGTCACCAGCCCGCCGATGATCTTGGACAGGGTGCTTTTGCCGGCGCCATTTTCACCGGTCAGCGCCAACACTTCACCGCGCATCAACGTCAGGCTGATGTCGGTCAGTACCGGCTGGGCATAGGTCTTGCCGATACCGCTGACGCACAGGACAGCGTTCGGGTCGAGAACGGACATAACAAACTCTCCAATGCGCTCGCCCGGATGGGCGAGCACCGTTGTGTCGCCAGGGTTACGGCTTGGTCACCAGCTCGACCGGAGTTTCGATAACGCCGTTGGTGCCGCTGTCGACTTTTTCGCCCTTGAGGATCTTCAGCGCCGTCTCGATCCCGAAGACAGCCTGCTTGGCGGCGAACTGGTCGGCCGTCGCCAGGACACGACCGTCCTTGAGCATCGGCTTGATGGCATTGATGTTGTCGTAGCCGACCACCTGCACCTTGCCCGCCTTGCCCGCCGCGCGCACGGCCGAGACCGCGCCGACCGCCATGCTGTCGTTACCAGCCAGCAGAGCCTTGATGTTCGGGTATTCGCTGAGCATCGACGCGGCAACCTGGTTGCCCTTGTTGATTTCCCAGTCGCCGGATTGCAGGGAGACGACCTTGACCTGCGCCGCCTCCATCGCATCCTTGAAGCCCGCGGTGCGTGCCTGGGCGTTGGTGGTGGTGGACACGCCTTCGATGATGCCGACTTCGTCACCGGCCTTGAGCTGCTTGGCCAGGTACTCACCGACCAAACGTGCACCCTTGCGGTTGTCAGGGCCTACGAACGGCACCTTGATGTTCTTGCTCTTGACCACGTCCGGATCGAGCTGGTTATCGATGTTGATCACGGTGATGCCGGCGTCGACGGCTTTCTTGATCACCGGCACCATGGCCTTGGAATCCGCTGGCGCGATGATCAGGGCATTGACCTTGGCCACGATCATCTGCTCGACAATGCGGATCTGGTTGGCGGTGTCGGTTTCATCCTTGATCCCGTTGGAGATCAGCTCGAAATCGGCGGAGTGTTCCTTCTGATAAGCCTTGGCACCGTCTTCCATGGTCAGGAAGAATTCGTTAGCCAGGGATTTCATGACCAGGGCGACCTTGGGTTTTTCTGCGGTCTGGGCAAATGCCGAGGAGATAGGCAGCGCAGCGGATGCGGCCGCGAGCATGGCAACAGCGAGAAGGCGTCCAGCGAATGGCAACTTCATGGGTTCACTCCGATCTTATGATTATTGTGAGCAAATCAATGCACGGAACGCCGCGCAAACGTTTGCGTGAAGTGAACTATGGTAAGGCTTCAAAGATTTGTCAACGTTGCGGTTTGATCCGCAACGTCGAGGCTCAAGCCGTCGTGTTGACCACCGAACCCGAACTGGCGCCCTTGGCCAGCTCCGTGACCAGGTGGCCGGTGACTTCCAGCAAGGCGCCACTGGTGTCGGCGATCTGCCCTTGGACCGCCATCACCGCCGAGGCCTTGGCCTCCTCCGTTGGATAGTTGCGCGCCTCGGCGGCAGCCAGTTGTTGTTGCTGCTCCCTGAGCTGCTGCTGAAGCTCTTGCATCCGTTTGAGCAGCACCTGGACCGCCACGCTCTGGGTGCTACCGCCCTCCTGCGCCTGGCCGGTCGCTTCAGCGCCTGCGCCCACGACTGCGCGGACCTTGCCCGAGGTTTGCGCTGTACCCAGGGCCTCATCGGCGGCCTGGGCTTCTGATTCGCTCAGGGCCTTCAGAGTGGCTGCGGATTTGCCACCGATGGTCACGGCTGCCGAATTGGGAAAGCCGATGGAAAACGACATGTCAAAACTCCATAGAGAGGGATTCCTACGAAGGACATCGCCCGCCGAAGCCGTTTCTTTAGCGCCCACTGAAATCAGTCTATAGCTTCGCCATCCTGAGCGGATGACGCCTGTTTACGCCAGCCGATAAAAAACTCCTTTTTCCCACACCAAAACGAAAAAAGCGCTGTCAGACGGTTTTCTTGAATTTTAAGCAGTTGCGTAAATGCCTACAGTTAAATACTGTATGCCCGTACAGCTTAATAAGGATAATCCTTTGGCCACCCCCTCCGCTGCAACTGCCCCCCTAGATTCCTATACGCGACTCGGTCTTCGGGTCTCGAAAATCATCAACGCCCCCACCGCGCAAAAAGCCAAGGCCGCGCTGATCTTCCGTCTGCCCGACGAGCCGGTGGATGAGTGGGAGCGCCTCCTGGAAGAAATCGACGAGAACGACAACGTAACCCTCGCCTATCGCGACGATGGTGGTGTGCAGGTTTTCTGGGTAGTGCCGAAGGAAGATTGAGCCTGATGAGTGTTCGCTGTTTAGCTTTTTTGCTTGTGTTCATCGCCTTGGGCGCACAGGCCGGTGCCCCGCGCACCTTCAACGAAGCCAAGAAAATCGCCTGGAAACTCTACGCCCCGCAATCCACCGAGTTCTACTGTGGCTGCAAATACACCGGCAACCGCGTGAACCTGGCCGCCTGCGGTTATGTACCGCGCAAGAACGCCAGCCGTGCCGCTCGCATTGAGTGGGAGCATATCGTTCCGGCGTGGCAGATCGGCCATCAGCGCCAATGCTGGCAACAAGGCGGTCGCAAGAACTGCACCCGCTATGATCCAGTCTATCAACGGGCCGAGGCCGACCTGCACAACCTGGTGCCGAGCATCGGGGAAGTGAATGGCGATCGCAGCAATTTCAGTTTCGGCTGGCTGCCAGAGCAAAAGGGCCAATACGGCTCATGCCTGACCCAAGTGGATTTCAAGGCCAAGAAGGTCATGCCCCGCCCTTCCATCCGAGGGATGATCGCCCGGACCTATTTCTACATGAGCAAGCAATATGGCCTGCGCCTCTCGAAGCAGGACCGGCGCCTGTATGAAGCCTGGGACAAGACCTACCCGGTCGAAAGCTGGGAACGCCAGCGCAACCAGAGCGTGGCGTGCGTCATGGGACGCGGGAACGAGTTCGTGGGGCCGGTGGACATGAAGGCCTGCGGTTGACCTCGCATTCGTGACCAGCACAAACCCACTGTGGGAGCGAGCTTGCTCGCGATAGGGACATGTCAGTCAACATAGATGTTGGCTGATCCACCGCTATCGCGAGCAAGCTCGCTCCCACAGATTTTACTGGCTTTTTTGCTCTACCCCGATCATTGGGCCGTCGGGTAGTCCACCACCAACGTCTCGATGTTGCGTTTCTTCGCCCGGACCAGTGCGGCCGTGACCTGTTCCTGCTTGGCTTGGGCTTCGGCCTCGGAGCTGAAAGGGCCGACCAGGACGCGCTCCTTGCCGTTTTCCCGCACCACGTTCGACATGAAACTATGCTCGATGAGCCAACCGGTCAGGTCGCTGACAGCCTGCGGTGTCTGGCCGCGAACCTCGACGGCCCACTGCGGCGCGGCAGCGACGGCCGGTGCGGAGGTCGCGGCGGGTTTGGGCTTCGGTGCTTCGACGTCACGCCCTTCACCGCATCCTGCCAACGCCAATACCGCGATAACCCAAGCCAATTTGCGCACAACGTTTCCCCTGGAAGACATGAGGTATGGATTTTAGCACCCGTGCCCGTCAAGATCGCCGCCAACAATGCTCAAAACACGAGAATCCTGCTCGGCGTCTCTGTATAGTCGCACCCTGGGAATTAATGCTGCATCTGCACGTCAGAAAGAGGCACCCACATTGTGACACTTAGCACTAATCTATAAGCAGTACCGACATCTGCACTGTCTGAATCAGGTGCCCTATAAAGCAATCAAGGAGAACACCATGCTGATACTCACCCGCAAAGTCGGTGAAAGCATAAACATTGGTGACGACATCACGATCACCATTCTGGGCGTTAGCGGCCAACAAGTACGGATCGGCATCAACGCCCCGAAAAACGTTGCGGTGCATCGTGAAGAGATCTATCAGCGTATTCAGGCCGGCCTTACCGCCCCCGACAAGCCGCAAACTCCCTGAACATTGCAGCAGTCCGCAGCCAGCCCGTTTGCATCGTCGCAATGGCTGGCTAAAGATTCTGGCCGACCGCGCCATACTTCGCCCCACCCTCGCCTTCGTTCGTCCCACCCGTGAACCGATACTAATGGCATGGCGCTGAGCATGGCTGTCAGACGTTTCGTTTTAATGATGACGAAGCAGGCGTTCGCGGCCGGTCAGCCCAGACCCACGCCGCGCGCCATGCCTGTGGCGGCGACGACCATCAAGATCAGCAATAAGGCTTCGATATGGCTGATCCGCGCAAGTCGGCCGGCTTTCGAAGGATCGATCGCCGCCCCTTTGCCCAGCGCCATCCGCCATTTGATCAGGGCGATCATCGGTACGATTTCAAGCAACAGGATCAACAGCAGCAACGTCATCTTCAGATGAAACAGCGGTTGATGCAGGTAATAGTCCGTGCCTTTTTCGTACCCGCCGAACGCTCGCATCCCACCGGTCACCAACAGCACCAGCGCCGACAGACCCCACAGATTGTCAGCCACCAAGACACTCCGCACCGCGTCCACACCGCCCGCCAGGCGTCGTAGTGCCGTGCCGCGCGTCAGCACCGCCCAGAACCCGAGGGCGAACGCCAGTAGATGAATTGCCGCAAGCGACCAATGAGCCAACATGGAAGAGCCCTGTCATAGAACGTCGAATCGACCTGACAGTACTAGCTCATAAAGGGATGATTGCCAGGCTGAGCACAAAAAATTGTGGGAGCGAGCTTGCTCGCGATGGCGGTGTATCAGTCGACAAACATGTTGTCTGACACTCCGCTATCGCGAGCAAGCTCGCTCCCACAGGAATTGGAGGCGGGCAAAAATTGGGGACCACAGCAGATCCAATGTGGGAGCGGGCTTGCTCGCGAATGCAGTGTGTCAGTCAACAAATCACTAACTGATGCACCGCCATCGCGAGCAAGCCCGCTCCCACAAGGGGAATTGTGCGCGCTAAGAAATCTTAGTCCGCCAACCGCCAGGTCGTCCCACCCTTCCCGTCTTCCAGCACCACGCCCATGGCGGTGAGCTGGTCGCGGATGCGGTCGGATTCGGCCCAGTCCTTGTTCGCCCGCGCAGTCAGGCGCGCCTGGATCAAGGCCTCGACCTGCGCGGCGTCCACGCGACCTTCGGCGCCGGCCTGCAGGAAATCATCGGCTTCGAGCTGCAACACACCCAGCACGCTGGCCAGTTCTTTCAGGCGGGCCGCCAGGCCAGCCGCTGCATTGAGATCGCTCTCGCGCAGGCGGTTGATCTCGCGCACCATCTCGAACAGCACCGCGCAGGCTTCCGGCGTGCCGAAGTCGTCGTTCATCACCTCGGTAAAGCGTGCAACGAACGCTTCGCCGCCGGCCGCCGGCACATTCGGCAAGCCTTTCAACGCATGGTAGAAACGTTCCAGGGCACCCTTGGCGTCCTTGAGGTTGTCTTCCGAGTAGTTGATGGCGCTGCGGTAATGACTCGACACCAGCAGGTAACGAATGACTTCCGGGTGGTACTTTTCCAGCACGTCACGGATGGTGAAGAAGTTGTTCAAGGACTTGGACATCTTCTCGCCGTTGATCCGGATCATGCCGCAATGCATCCACGCGTTGGCGTAGGTCTTGCCGGTGGCGGCTTCGCTCTGGGCGATTTCGTTTTCGTGGTGCGGGAATTCCAGGTCGCTGCCGCCCCCATGAATGTCGAACGTCTCGCCCAGGCAGCAGGTGGACATCACCGAGCATTCGATGTGCCAGCCCGGACGCCCGGCGCCCCATGGGGATTCCCAGCTCGGCTCACCCGGCTTGGCCGCCTTCCACAGGACGAAGTCCAGCGGGTCCTGCTTCGACTCGTCGACTTCGATGCGCGCGCCGATGCGCAGGTCTTCGATCTTCTTGCGCGACAGCTTGCCGTAGCCCATGAACTTGGCGACGCGGTAGTACACGTCGCCATTGCCCGGCGCGTAGGCATAGCCCTTGTCGATCAAGGTCTGGATCATGCTCAGCATGCCCGGGATGTGGTCCGTGGCACGAGGCTCCAAGTCCGGCTTGAGGATATTGAGGCGCGCCTCGTCCTCGTGCATGGCCTTGATCATGCGCTCGGTCAGCGCATCGTAAGGCTCGCCGTTTTCACGGGCACGGTTGATGATCTTGTCTTCGATGTCAGTGATGTTGCGCACGTAGGTCAGGTCATAACCGCTGAACCGCAGCCAGCGGGTCACCAGGTCGAAGGCGACCATGCTGCGACCATGACCGATGTGGCAGTAGTCGTACACGGTCATGCCGCAGACGTACATGCGGACCTTGTTGCCATCCAGCGGCTTGAAGACTTCTTTGCTCTTGGTGAGCGTGTTGTAGATCGTAAGCACAGGGTTTCCCTTAAGACTTGATCACTGACCCCAGGAATCGCGCAAGGTCACGGTACGGTTGAATACCGGAGCACCGGGTTTCGAGTCCTTGATATCCGCGCAGAAATAACCTTCGCGCTCGAACTGGAAACGGTCTTCCGGCTGTGCGTTGCCCAACGAAGGCTCGGCACGACAACCCGTGAGTACTTGCAGGGAGTCAGGGTTGATGTTGTCCAGGAAGCTGGCGCTGTCTTCAGCCTTTTCCGGATTCGGCGAACGGAACAGGCGATCGTACAGGCGCACTTCGCACTCGACGCTGGCGGCGGCCGGCACCCAGTGGATCACGCCCTTGACCTTGCGACCTTCCGGGTTCTTGCCCAGGGTGTCGGGGTCATAGGAGCAACGCAGTTCGACGATGTTGCCGTCGGCGTCCTTGATCGCTTCGTCGGCGCGGATCACGTAGCTGCCGCGCAGGCGCACTTCGCCGGCCGGCTCCAGGCGCTTGTAGCCTTTTGGCGGCTCTTCCATGAAGTCATCGCGATCGATGTAGATTTCCCGGGCGAACGGCAGGACGCGCACGCCCATGTCTTCTTTCGGGTGACGCGGCAGCTCGAGGTTCTCGACCTGGCCTTCCGGGTAATTGGTGATCACGACTTTCAGCGGACGCAGCACGCACATGGCACGCGGAGCGCTGTGGTCCAGGTCATCGCGGATGCTGAATTCCAGCATGCCGAAGTCCACCACACCGTCGGAACGGTTGGTGCCGACCATCTCGCAGAAGTTGCGGATCGACTTTGGCGTGTAACCACGACGACGGAAGCCCGACAGCGTCGACATGCGCGGGTCATCCCAACCGTTGACGTGCTTCTCGTCCACCAGTTGCTTGAGCTTGCGCTTGCTGGTGATGGTGTAGTTCAGGTTCAAGCGGCTGAATTCGTACTGGCGCGGGGTGGCCGGCACGGGCAGGTGCTCGAGGAACCACTCGTACAACGGGCGATGGCTTTCGAACTCCAGGGTGCAGATCGAATGGGTGATGCCTTCGATGGCGTCCGACTGACCATGGGTGAAGTCATAGTTGGGGTAGATGCACCATTTGTCGCCGGTCTGGTGGTGATGGGCGTGACGGATGCGGTACATGATCGGGTCGCGCAGGTTCATGTTCGGCGAGGCCATGTCGATCTTGGCGCGCAGCACCCGTGCACCGTCCGGGAATTCACCGGCGCGCATGCGGGCGAACAGGTCCAGGTTCTCTTCCACGCTGCGTTCCCGGAACGGGCTGTTCTTGCCTGGCTCGGTCAGGCTGCCGCGGTATTCCTTGGCCTGCTCGGGGGTCAGGTCGCACACGTAGGCGTTGCCAGCCTTGATCAGTTCCACCGCCCAGTCGTGCAACTGGTCGAAATATTGCGAGGCGTAGCGCACCTCACCGGACCATTCGAAACCCAGCCACTTGACGTCGCTTTCGATCGCGTCGATGTATTCCTGGTCTTCCTTGGCCGGGTTGGTGTCGTCGAAACGCAGGTGCGTGACGCCGCCGAACTCCTGGGCCAGGCCGAAATTCACGCAGATCGACTTGGCATGGCCGATGTGCAGGTAGCCGTTGGGCTCCGGCGGGAAACGAGTGACGATCTGTGTGTGCTTACCCGAGTCCAGGTCCGCCTGGATGATCGGGCGCAGGAAATTGACCGGCACGGCCGGGCCGGTCTTGGAATTCGAGGTAGGGTCGACAGTGGGCTTGCTCATAGGATCCTTGAACGTACAAGTGCGCGGCCGGGTGCGGCCTGATAAATCAAAGCCCGTATCATAGCCGATGCTGTCAAGTACCTGACAGGCCAGGCCGGCAAACGATTGAATTTAATCGACGGCCAGATGAAAAACAGCCTCGAAATTCGTGCCCGGCGCGCTAAACTGCCCAGCCTGGCCCATTACAGCCAGACCGGTTGCGGGCATCACAGCCCCGAAACCCACGAATTCCTTGAAAGAGTACCGACCATGAGCAAAGTCAAACTGTCCACCAACCACGGCGACATCGTCCTGGAACTGAACGCTGAGAAAGCGCCGCTGACCGTGGCCAACTTCATCGAATACGTCAACACCGGCCACTACGAAAACACCGTTTTCCACCGCGTCATCGGCAACTTCATGATCCAGGGCGGCGGTTTCGAGCCAGGCATGAAAGAAAAGAAAGACAAGCGCCCAAGCATCCAGAACGAAGCCGACAACGGCCTGCCGAACGAAAAGTACACCGTTGCCATGGCCCGTACCATGGAGCCGCATTCGGCTTCCGCGCAGTTTTTCATCAACGTGGCGGACAACAGCTTCCTGAACCACAGCAGCAAGACCACCCAGGGCTGGGGCTACGCAGTATTCGGCAAAGTGGTTGAAGGCACCGATGTGGTCGACAAGATCAAAGGCGTTTCCACCACTTCCAAGGCCGGCCACCAGGACGTGCCAGCAGAAGACGTGATCATCGAGAAAGCCGAGATCATTGAGTGATACTGCTGATTTCAGATTTGCATCTGGAAGAGGAGCGCCCGGACATTACCCGGGCGTTTCTGGATTTGATCGCCACACGCGCCCGCTCGGCGCAAGCGTTGTACATTCTGGGCGATTTTTTTGAAGCCTGGATCGGCGACGATGCCATGACGCCGTTCCAGCGTTCCATCTGCCAGGCCCTGCGCGAATTGAGCGACAGCGGCACGGCCATTTTCCTGATGCACGGCAATCGCGACTTCATGCTGGGGCAGGCCTTTTGCAAAGCGGCTGGCTGCACCCTGCTCAAGGACCCGAGTGTCGTGCAGCTCAACGGCGAGCCGGTGCTGCTGATGCACGGCGACAGCCTCTGCACCCGCGACGAAGGCTACATGAAACTGCGGCGCTGGCTGCGCAACCCGGTCACGCTGTTCATCCTGCGCCACCTGCCGCTGGGCAGCCGCCAGAAACTGGCGCGCAAACTGCGCAGCGAAAGCCGCACGCAGACACGCATGAAAGCCAATGACATCGTCGACGTCACGCCCGAAGAGATCCCGCGGATCATGCAGCAATACGGCGTGAGGACCTTGGTCCACGGCCATACCCACCGCCCCGCCATCCACAAGCTGCAACTGGGCGAACACGCAGCGAGACGCATCGTGCTGGGGGATTGGGACAAACAAGGCTGGGCATTGCAGGTGGATGAACAGGGGTTCGCGTTGGCGCCGTTTGGTTTTGGTAATGCGCAGTTGGCGTTGCCAAGCACTTGAAGCCCGCAGATCTTCTTTGTGGGCGCGAGCCTGTGGGAGCAAGGCTTGCTCGCGATGAACGATGACACGGTCTTGCAGTTGAACCGTGTCGCCTGCATCGCGGGCAAGCCTTGCTCCCACAGGCTCGCTCCCACATTGGATTGCATTTCACGTCTGAATCAATGCCCTGCCGACGCAGGCCCCGCCTTCGCCGCAAACGGCGGTTTGGCCAGCCATACCAGCACGATCAACCCCATGAACGCCCACCCCAGCAGCGTGAAGTAATCCACGGTGGAGAGCATGTACGCCTGGCTGTTGAGGACCTGCTCAAGCCGGGCATAGGCCGGTGCGCTCGCACCGCCAAGCTGGTTGAGCGCCTCGCGGGTGGCCGGCTCGAAGGTGCTGATGCTTTCGCTCAGGTAGGCATGATGCTGGTCGGCCCGGCGGATCCAGATCCAGGTGGTCAATGACGCGGCAAAGCTGCCGCCCAGGGTCCGCAAGAACGTTGCCAGCCCCGCGCCGTCGGCAATCTGGTGCGGCGGCAGGTCCGACATCAGGATGCTCAGGGTCGGCATGAAGAACAGCGCCACGCCGATGCCCATGAACAACTGCACCAGCGCAATGTGCTGGAAATCCACCTCGTTGGTGAACCCGGCGCGCATGAAGCAGCTCAGGCCGATGGCCAGGAACGCCAGCCCCGCCAGCAAGCGCAAATCGAACTTGTGGGCGTACTTGCCGACGAAGGGCGACATCAACACCGGCAGGATGCCGATGGGCGCCACCGCCAGCCCGGCCCAGGTCGCGGTGTAGCCCATCTGTGTCTGCAACCACTGCGGCAGGATCAGGTTGATGCCGAAGAACCCGGCATAGCCGCCCACCAACACAATGGTGCCGATGCGGAAATTGCGATAGGCGAACAGGCGCAGGTTGACCACCGGATGGCGATCGGTCATTTCCCAGATCACGAACACCGCCAGGGCAATGACTGAAATCAGCGCGCCAATGATGATGAAATTCGACTCGAACCAGTCCAGGTCGTTGCCCTTGTCGAGAATCACCTGGAGCGCACCGACACCGATGATCAGCGTGATCAACCCCACGTAATCCATCGGTTGGCGACTGGTGACCACCTCTCGCGCCTTGAGCTGCTGACGCACCACCATCACCGCGAAAATCCCGATGGGCACGTTGATGAAGAAAATCCACGGCCAGCTGTAGCTATCGGTGATCCAGCCGCCGAGGATCGGCCCGGCAATCGGCGCCACCACCGTGACCATCGCCAGCAACGCCAGGGCCATACCGCGCCTGGCCGGCGGGTAGACGGCAATCAGCAAGGTCTGGGTCATCGGGTACAACGGCCCGGCCACCAGCCCCTGAACCACGCGGAAACCAATCAGCTCCGGCATTGAGGTGGAAATGCCACACAAGAACGAAGCGAGCACGAACAGCATCGTCGCCCACAAAAACAGCTTCACCTCACCAAACCGACGGCTGAGCCAACCGGTGAGCGGCAGGGCGATGGCATTGCTCACCGCGAACGAAGTGATCACCCAGGTGCCCTGCTCCGAGCTGACGCCCAGGTTGCCGGAAATGGTCGGCAAGGCGACGTTGGCAATGGTGGTGTCGAGCACTTGCATGAACGTCGCCAGCGACAGCCCGATGGTGCTGAGCAACAGGCTGGGCGGCGTGAAGGACGCGTTATTGCTCATTGCGAAATCCTATGAAGCAGAGGTGGCGAAATCCCTTAGGGCAAGACACAACCCTGTGGGAGCAAGATCCTTAGGGCAAGACACAACCCTGTGGGAGCAAGATCCTTAGGGCAAGACACAACCCTGTGGGAGCAAGATCCTTAGGG
>NZ_JBDGLI010000007.1:0-149730 GCF_057655955.1 Pseudomonas sp. Soil_N_39 | reverse complement strand
GCAAGACACAACCCTGTGGGAGCAAGGCTTGCCCGCGATGGCGTCCTACCAGTCAATATCGCTGTTGACCATCACACCGCCATCGCGGGCAAGCCTTGCTCCCACAGATTTCAGAGGTTGGCCTGCAATTGCGATCAGCGCTGCGCGGTCTTGCTCGCCGCGGCACTGTTGTCGTGGATCAGCCGCGTGATCATCGCGTCGGCATCGGCCAACTGCCGGTCATAGACCTGGGTGCTGAACGAGGCTTTCTGCGGCGGCTGCTGGGCCAGCACCGGACCGCTCTGGTCGTGCAGGTTGACGCTGACCTGGGTCGACAGGCCGACCCGCAACGGATGCTTGGCCAACTCCTGGGCATTGATGTGAATGCGCACCGGCACCCGCTGGACGATCTTGATCCAGTTCCCCGTGGCGTTCTGCGCCGGCAGCAAGGCAAACGCACTGCCGGTCCCGGCGCCCAGGCTGTCGATGGTGCCGCTGTACTTCACATCGCTGCCGTACAGGTCGGCTTCGATGTCCACCGGCTGGCCAATGCGCATGTCACGCAGTTGGGTTTCCTTGAAGTTGGCGTCGATCCACAGCTGATCCAGCGGGATCACCGCCATCAAGGCCGTGCCCGGCTGCACCCGTTGGCCCAATTGCACGGTGCGCTTGGCGACATAACCGGTGACCGGCGCGATCAAGGTGCTGCGGGCGTTGGTCAGGAAGGCCTGGCGCAATTGCGCGGCGGCGGCTTGCACGTCGGGATGGGACGACACCACGGTATCGTCCACCAAGGCGCTGCTGGTCTTGAGCTGTTGCCGGGTATTGGCCAAGGCGTTCTGCGCCGAGGTCAGGTCATCCCGGGCGTGGGACAGCTCTTCCTGGGAAATCGCCCCGCCGGCCGCCAGGTTCTTGCGTCGGCTGTAGTTTTCCTGGGCTTTTTGCACCTCGGCCTCTTGGGCATTGACCTGCGCCCGCATGCCGTCGACGTTGCTGTACAAGCCCCGCACTTGGCGCACCGTGCGGGCCAGATTGGCCTGGGCACTTTGCAGCCCGACTTCGGCGTCGTTCGGGTCGAACTGCACCAGCACCTGGCCTTCACGCACCAAATCACCATCGTCGGCACCGATGCTCACTACGGTCCCGGTGACCTGCGGGGTGATCTCCACCACGTTGCCGTTCACATAGGCATCGTCGGTGCTTTCGCTCCAGCGGCCATACAGTTCATGCCAGCCCCATACACCCAGGCCCGCGAGAATGACGATCAGCGCCAGTGCCAATAGCATGACCTTGCGCTTGCGTGGGTTGCCGCTGTCTTGCGTTTGTTCGGATTGAGTCGTTTCGGCAGTCGCCATGACAAGTCCCTCGAATCAGTGGGTCGGCGTGGCAGCGGTCGGCGTGGCCGCCGCCAGGCTCTGGGCTTCGAAACCACCGCCCAGGGCCTGCATCAGTTGGATCGACAAATCGATCTGTTCGGCATTCAGGTTCGCCAGTTGGCGCTGGGCCTGGAGCAGTTGCTGCTCGATGCTCAACACGTCCAGGTAATTACCGATGCCCGAGCCGTAGCGCTGGACCACGGTGTCGTAGGAGTTCTGTGCGATGTCGGTGGCATGTTGCTGGGCACCGATCTGACGAGCGATGTCGCGCAACTGGTTGATGGTGTCGCTGACATCGCCAAGGGCCGTGACCAGGCTCTTGTTGTACTGCGCCACCGCCAGGTCGTAATCGGCGTCCCGGGCATCCAGGTCCGCCCGCAAACGGCCGCCATCGAAGATCGGCAGCGACACGGTCGGCGCCACGTTGAAGAAGCGGCTGGCCGAACCGAACATCGCATCGCCGAGCAATGACTGCACCCCCGCCGCCGCACTCAGATTGAGGTTGGGGTAGAAATTGGTCTTGCCGGCTTCGATGTTCTTGCTGGCCGCCTCGACCCGCCAGCGCGCCGCGACCAAGTCCGGACGGCGACCCAGCAACTCGGCCGGCAGGTTCGACGGCAAGGCGACCGCGCTGGCTTGCAGCACATTGGGCCGGGCGATTTCATTGCCGCGATCCGGGCCCTTGCCCAGCAATACCGCCAGGGCGATCTTGGCGCTTTGCAGGCGTTTCTCGGCGTCGATCAGAGTCGCATCGGCGCTGGCTTCCAGGCTTTCGGTCTGCTGGAACTGGTACTCGCTGTCGATCCCGGCGCTGAGGCGGCGCTTGCCCAGGTCGAGCATCTGCCGGGTGCGCTTGAGGTCTTCGGCGGCCAGATCATGAATGATGTGGGCCTGGCCCAGGTCGCTGTAGGCCCGGGCCACGTCGGCGGCCAGGGTCAGTTGCGCGGCCTGGCGATCGATCTCGGCGGCGCGGGCCTGGCCCAGGGCGGCTTCCCAGGCGGCACGCTGGCCACCCCAGAGGTCGAAGTTGTAGTTGAAGTCCACACTCAGCGAACGCAGGGTGCTGTACGCCCCGCCCTGCCCTTGCGGATCCTGGTCACGGGCCAGGCGCGAACGGCTGACGCTGCCACTGGCATCCAGGGTCGGCAGGCGCGCCGCGTTGGCGGCATAGGCCGCGGCACTGGCCTGGTGGACCCGGGCGCTGGCGACCTGCATGTCCGGGCTGTCGCGCAGGGCTTCACGGATCAGGCCGTCGAGTTGCGGGTCACCGAGGCTTTTCCACCAGTCGTTTTTCGGCCACGCGGCCGGCGACAGCGTGACCCCGGTCAGGGACTGTCCAGCCTGGAGGCTCTTGGCCTCGAGGCTGACGCCTTCGGTCTTCAGGCCGCTGTAGCTGGCACAACCGGCGAGGCTCATGGCCAACAGCACCAGGCTCAAGCGGGCACGCAAGGTTTGACGTTTCATTTCTCCCCCAATCGCAACACAGTGATGGGATCACCGGCGGCGAGCAGTATTTTCTTGAGGATGTCTTCGAGGGTTTGCAGCTCCTCGCGGCTGATGGCGCCGGCCAGCTGGTTCATGGCGTCGGCACCAATGAACGGCAGGCGATCGGCGAGGGCCTGGCCGGCTTCGGTCAGTACCAATTGCACCTGGCGCCGGTCCTCTGCCGAGCGTTGGCGGACCAGGAAACCTTTCTGCTCCAGGCGATCGAGCATCCGCGTCATCGAGCCGCTGTCCAGGGACAGGTAGCGACACAGCTCGACCGACGTGTCGATGCCGTGCTGGGCCATGATGATCAACACCTTGAACTGCGCGGCGGTGATGCCGACGGGCTCCATGTGGGTGTCGATGATCCGGTCCTTGAGCAGCGCGGCGCGGCCGAGCAGCATGCCGAGGTGGCAATTGTGAAAGTCGTCTGGGGTGAAATGCTTCATCTGAGCACCGTTTGCTGCCTAGGCAGTGAATGTATGTCGAAATATTACTGCTTAGGCAGCAAATGTCAAACAAATAGTTAGCTTGCTACTAACCAGCAGACGAAATGCCGACAAACCTGTGGGAAAAACCAATGTGGGAGCGAGCTTGCTCGCGATAGCGGTGGATCAGCCAACATGACTGTCAACTGACATACCGCTATCGCGAGCAAGCTCGCTCCCACAGGGGGATTGGGGAAGGGTTTAGAAATCGCGCTTGTAGAAGATATCCAGCGAACTGGCGACGCCGCTGGCGGCTTCGAGGTAGACCTTCTTGCTGAGCTTGTAGCGCAGGGCGATGGTGTTGGCCGGTTCGAACACGCCGACGCCGTAGCGCAGGCTGAGTTTTTCCGAGAGGTTGCCGCTGGCGACCACGCTGGTGGTGTTGCCGCTGCCTTGGGTGTCGAGTTGGAAATCATCGATACCCAGGTTACTGGCCAGGCTGCTGGTCACGCCCGAACTGCCCATCAGCCCCAGGCCCAGCGCAGCCTGGGCAAGCATGTTGTTGTCCTCGCCCGTGGTGCTCAGCGGCCGGCCCAGTACCAGGTAGGACAACGCCTGCTCCTGGCTCATGGCCGGCTCGGAGAAGATCTGCGTGGTCGGTTGCTCGGCGCTGCCGCTCAAGCGGATGCCGGCGATCACGTCGTCGGTCTGGCGAATCGCTTCGATGTCCAGGTAGGGCTGGTCGATGGGGCCGGCGAACAGCAGCCGTGCCCGGCGCACCGTCAGCCGTTGCCCGTAGGCCCGATAGCGGCCGTCGTTGAGCCACAGTTCACCGCGGGTGTCCATGTTGTCGCCGATGTGCACCTGGCCTTGCACGTTGGCCGTCAGGCCGAAACCCGAGAACGCGAGCTTGTCCTGGCCGACGATCACGTCGATGTCCATCGCCATGGCTATCGGCGCCTTGCCCTCCTCGGTCTGGTGGCCGACGATCACCGTATCATCCGACACCTTGACGGTGGACGGCGGCAGTTCGCGGACGGTGATCTCGCCTTTGGGCACCAGGACCTTGCCGGCAATGGAAAGCTGCTCGCCCTGCATCGTGATGTTCAGGTCCGGGGCGACATCGAGCACCGCGTACGGTTCGACGGTGACCGGCAACTGCGAGCCCTTGAGGGCCAGGTTCAGGGTCAGGGCCTCGCCCCAGCCGATGTTTCCCGTCAGGCTGCCCCGCCCACTCTTGCCGCTTTTCCAGTTGCCGTCGAGCCGTACCGTTTCGCCGGCAATCATCGCCCGCACCTGCAGGGCTTCGAGGCTGACCGGCAGTTCCGGCCCGGAGACTTCGCCGTCGCTGAGCACCAGGTTGCCGTTGACCTGGGGCGCGAGCAAGCCACCGGACAACGTCCCGCTGCCGTTCAGGTGCCCCGTGAGGGTTTCCACCATCGGCATGAACGGCCGGGCCACGGACAGGTCCACACCGGTCAGGCGGAACGAGCCGCTCAAGGGCTTGCTCGCCGGCAGCGGGTTGATCTGCGCCTGGAGCATCAGTTCGCCGAGCTTGGCGCCGACGAAATTCAGGTCGGTATCGATGCGCTTGGGGGTCAGACGACTGTTGAGCGTCAGGGTCTGATAAGGGAAGTCCAGCCATTGCGGCTTATCGCTCTCCTTATCCCGAATCCGCAAAGTACCGCCGCTGGCGTCCACCTGGATCCGGCCATTCGGGCCGCTGGCCGGCAAGTCCAGTTGCAGGTCCGCGTTGAGCCGGCCCTGCCAGGCAAAATCCTTGGGCATCCACTGGGCCAGGCTTTCGATGGGGAATTGTTTGAGGTGGTAGCGCAGCTTCGGCTCCGGCATCAGCCGTTGGTCTTCACCGCACAGGCTGGCATCAAAGGAACGCCAGCAATGGGCGCCGACGTTGAGCGTGCCATCGGCCAGGCGCTCCAGTTTCGCCGGGGCTTGCAGGCGCCAGGCTTGACCGCCGGCCTGCACCGCGCCGCTGGCCAGGCGTCCGCGCCAATTGCCCTGGTCGAGGGCGCCGTCGAGCGCCAGGGTCGTGTCGAGCTGCGGCCCCTGCAAGTCCAGGTTGAGTGTTTGCCGTTTGATGTCGCCCTGCCCGCTGACGGTCAGCACGCCCAACGAAGTTTCACCGGCGCGGATACCGCTGGCCTTGAGGTCGAGCTTGCCGCGCTGGGCACTGTCGAGGGTCGCGTCCAGGTTCAGGCTTTGCAGGCGATTGTCCTGAAATGCCAGTTGCGTGCCTTGCAGGCCGAGCTTGCCTTGGGGCGCCTTGAGTGTGCCGGCGACATCGACCCGGCCGACCACTTGGCCGCGCAGTTGCGGCCAGAGCTGGGCCAGGCGGGCGAGCTTGATGTCGATCTGGCCGGTGAGCTTCTGTTGCAGGCTGCCGCTGCCGTTGATGCGGTTGTCCCCCAGGCGGATGTCCAGCGCGCTGAGGTTCCACTGCTCGCCGGCGCCGCTGGCCTTGGCCTGGAACAGCGCCGGTTGGCCACGCAGCTGGCCCTTGAGATCCAGCTCTGCGTCGAGGTCGAGGCGCTCGTTCTTCATTGCCCCTTTGCTGCGCAACGGCCCGGCCAGGGTCCCGGGCAGTTCACCGAGCCAGTACGCCGGGTTGATGGCCGACAGTTGCAGCGCCGTGTCCCAGGCGATGCCGTCGGCAAATTGCAGGCTCAGATGCCCTTCGGCCTTACCCTGCCCCGCGGCGAGCTTGAGCTGCGGCAGGTGGATTTGCGTCAGGTCGCCGCTGAACGGGCTGTCCAGGCTAAAGGCCCCGGCGGGTCCGTCCAGCGCAGCCTGGAAATTGCCCAGGTAGTTGCCATCGGTGTACGAGACTTCGCCATTGAAGCTGCGCAACGTCACCTGCGGCTCGTCGATCAGCGGATACAGGCGATGCCAGGGGAAATCCAACCAGGCGACTTTCGCCTCGGCACTCAGGCCTTCGCGCCAGTCCACTTGACCGCTGAGTTTCAGGCTTTGCTGATTGCCGGCATCCAGATCCAGGCCGGCGATCCGGGCGCCATTGGCGTCCACAGTGCCTTGCAGCAGCAACGCGACCGGCCCTTGTTCGGCGGGCAATGTCGCCTTGCCGAGCAATTGATAACCCTTCTTCAGATCGCCTTCGCCGGTCAATTCCAGCTGATTGAGCAACAAGGTGTCCGGCAGATCGGCGCTGGCCTTGAAGCCATCGCCGGTGATGCGCACCTTGGCGGGCAGGTTGTCCGCCAGCGGTTGCAGCTCACCGGTCAACTGGCCTTGCAGGTAACCGCTGCTGTCGGCCTTGAGGTGGAGGGTCTTGAGCAGGTTGCCGTCGACTTTCAGGTCCAGGGTCCAGGGCGTGGCCCCCGGCGCCGGCAAGGTCAACCGGCCTTCGGCATTCAATGGCCAGTCG
This sequence comes from Pseudomonas sp. Soil_N_39, assembly GCF_057655955.1. NCBI lineage: Bacteria > Pseudomonadati > Pseudomonadota > Gammaproteobacteria > Pseudomonadales > Pseudomonadaceae > Pseudomonas > Pseudomonas sp. Soil_N_39. Next base: position 143,059 of record NZ_JBDGLI010000007.1, on the reverse strand, counting down.
CCGCCGGGCTTGAGCAAGCCGGACAGCGTCAGGCCCAGTTCGTCGCGCTGCAATTGCACCGAGTCGATCTGCAGACCCTCGGCAGTCCAGTGGGCAACCAATTGCAGGCCCTTGAGCTGCTCGCTGCCGTTGAACGACAGACTGCCGACCTGCACATCGCCCAGTTCGATGGCGAGCGGCAAGTCCAGGTCCGGCAAGCTGATCGGACCGCTGCTCGGCTCATCGGCCGAGGCTGGCAACTGCAAGGCGACCTGGTCGGCCTTGAGCTGTTCGATGCACAGGGTCATGCGCGCCAGGCACAGCGGTGACCAGGCGAATATCAGCCGATCCACCTCCACCCGACTGTCGCCTTGCTGCCACAGCAGGTGATCGGCGCTCCACTGCCCGCCCAGCCGCCCCTGGAAATTCTCCACGTTCAGCCCCGGCACCAGGCCAAGGGCCCAGCGGCTGCCAAAGGCCGTGCCCAGCACCACGCTCAAGGCCAGCACGACTGCCACCAGCACCCCGGCGAGCGCTAACAGCGTCCTCTTCACACCACGCGTCACAACTCAGGCCCCATGGAAAAGTGCAATCGAATGCCGCCTTCATCGTCCATCGCATGGGCCAGGTCGAGGCGGATCGGCCCCACCGGCGACACCCAGCGCACGCCGACACCTACGCCGGTCTTCAAGCTCGGCAGCTCAAGGCTGTTAAAGGAGTTGCCCTGGTCGACGAACGTCGCCACCCGCCATTTTTCCGCGACGGAATATTGGTACTCAAGGCTGCCGGCGACCATGTAACGTCCGCCGATACGGTCGCCCTCGGCGTTTTCCGGCGACAGGCTCTGGTAGTCGTAACCCCGCACACTCTGGTCGCCACCGGCGAAAAAACGCAGGGACGGCGGGATGGATTTGTAGCCATTGGTGGCGCTGCCGCCGATCTGCGCCCGAGCCAGCAGGCGATGTTTGTCGAACACCGTGGTCAGGCCCTTGACCATGGCGGTGCCGTATACCAGGTTGTTGTCCGAGCCCAGCCCTTCCTTGGCGACCTTGGTGTCGAACTGCAAACGGTAGCCGTTGTGCGGGTCGATGCGGTTGTCGCTGCGCAGGTAGGAATAGCTCACGCCCGGCATCAACAGCGTGCTCAGCCCCGCATCGTCGCCGAGGCGATACTCCTCGCGCTGCCACTTGAGCGACACCACCCGCTGCCAGCCACTGGGCAACTTGCTGTGCCATTCCGGGCCCACGGTGAGCAGTTTGCTGAGGCTGTCGGTGCCGGCCAGTTCTTCATATTGATAGCCGCCGGCGTAGCGCATCTTGTCGGTCAGCGGCGGGTCCAGCGGCACGTCGTACCACAGGCCGACGTTCTGCCGGGGCGCCGACACTTCCGCTTCCCAGCCATAGCTGTGGCCCTGGGGGTTGACCCAGTGGCGCGTCCAGTTGGCTTTGGCCCGGGGGCCGACGTCGGTGGAAAAACCCAGGCCCAGGCCCATGGTGCGCGGCTTGCGCGTATCGAGCTTGACCGCCACCGGAATGACATTGTTGGTGGCTGCGGTGGGGGCCGCATCCACCCGAACACCTTCAAAATAGCCGCTCGATTGCAAGGCCTGGTTGAGTTCGGCAATCAGCTCGGAGTCGTAGGGCGCACCCGCCTTGAACGGCACCATGCGTCGCAGCAGGTCTTCGTCGAACGGCGTGTCGCCCTCGAAGCTCACCGGGCCCAAGGCATAGCGCGGGCCACTGTCGTAGACCAGTTCGATGTCGGCGATGCCCGCCTGGGGGTCCACCAGGAGTTTCTGCTGGGTGAAGCGCCCGCTGAAAAAACCATAGCGCGAGGCTTGGTTCTGGATCACCCGCTTGGCGTCTTCATAGCGACCATGGTTGAGCACTGCGCCGGGTTTCAGGGCGGCGTTGCTGGGTACGCGAAAGGCCTTGAGCGCCGCCGCCGGGCCATCGATGCGCACGGTGACGTTGCGCAGGTGCACCGGCTCGCCGGGGTCGATGGTGAGCACCAGGCGTGGGTCCTTGCCGCCCTTGACCTCACTGTCGATCTGCGGCTGGTAGTAGCCCAGCGCCTGGGCGGCCTTGCGCGCCTGCTCCTCGGCGCCGCGACTGAAGCGCAGCAAGGCCTCCTCATCACGATCACCCAAGCCACCGATGTAACCTTCTACGTTGGCCTTGAGTTCGTCGTTGGACGGCTGGACGCGTACTTCCAATTCACTGTTTGCCAGCGCCGCGCAGCTGAGGGACAGCAAAAGCGCGCCACGGGTCATTCTTCCTGAGAGGTTCATGGCGCGGATGCTATCACGAGCGTAGGTGCCTGATAGAGCCGGACATTTCGCAAAAGTTCGACCGATTAACCCGTTGCGCTTTGCAGAACCTGTGGGTTGGCGTGGAAGAACACATGCTCGCGGATCGGTCCTACCGCAACCTCACCGATTTCCTCGTAACCCTGGCGTTTATAAAACTCAAGATAACGCGGGTTGCCAGTGTCCAGCACCACCCCTCGGGAATGCTCGTCCACCGCACACCAGTTATGGACCGCCTCGAGCAACTGCTCGCCGAAATGCTTGCCCTGGAACTGCGGATGAATCCCCAGCAGCGGCAATACATGGACCGCATCCGACGGCAGGCAGGCCAGCACCGCCGCGTGGTACTCCAGATAGCGCCGGGTGCAACGGAAACCAGTGCTCAAGACCATGCGCAGGCGCCAGGCCCAACTTTCGGTGATGCCCAAGCGCCGCTGTGGCGGGGCGATCAGGGCGATGCCGATCAGGCGGTCGTTGACCAGAAGGCCAATGGCCGGCAGGTCCTGGAGAAAATGCTGCTTGACCAGCTCACGCACCGTAGCCCGCACCCGCTGTTCATAACCGGGACGCTCGGATTCGAACAGGTAGCTGAAGGTCGGCTCATGGCGATAGGCCTGGTACAGCAACGAACGGGCTTCACGGGAATAACCACTGTCGAGCATATGGACGTCGGCGATGGCGGTTGCAGTTTCAGGCATGGTGTTGGATCTCCTGGGGCGAGGCTCGGTGAGGCCCTGCTCTTATTGAGTACGAACCCGAGAGGGTCGTGATCGTTCCTACATGCAAAGGACATTAGCAGCGCATTTGTCCTACTGCCACGCTGGCTCCCTTCCCACATGTCAGCTAGCATCGCAGTTTTGCCAGGACAGCCGACCATGAAGATCGTCTCCTTCAACATCAATGGGCTGCGCGCCCGCCCCCATCAGCTGGCGGCGCTGATCGAGAAGCACCAGCCGGATGTGATCGGGCTGCAGGAAACCAAGGTTCACGACGAGCAATTCCCCCTGGCCGAGGTGCAGGCCCTGGGTTATCACGTGCATTACCACGGGCAAAAAGGCCACTACGGCGTCGCCCTGCTCTCCCGCCAGGCGCCGCTGAGCCTGTACAAAGGCTTCGACAGTGACGACGAGGACGCCCAGCGGCGCTTCATCTGGGGCACCTTCGCCGATGCCAACGGCGTGCCGGTGACCATCATGAACGGTTACTTCCCCCAGGGTGAAAGCCGCGACCACCCGACCAAATTCCCGGCCAAGGAGCGTTTCTATAGCGATTTGCAGCAACTGCTGGAAAGCCGCTTCAGCAACGACCAGCCAGTGGTGGTGATGGGCGACGTGAACATTTCCCCGGAAGACTGCGACATCGGCATTGGCCCGGACAACATGAAGCGCTGGCTGAAGACCGGCAAGTGCAGCTTCCTGCCGGAAGAGCGCGAATGGATGGTCCGCCTGAAGAACTGGGGCCTGGTGGACAGCTTCCGCCACCTGAACCCGGACGTCACCGACCGTTTCAGCTGGTTCGACTACCGCAGCCGCGGTTTCGAGGACGAGCCCAAACGCGGCCTGCGCATCGACCTGATCCTCACTTCCCACGGCCTGCTGCCACGGGTCAAGGACGCTGGCGTGGACTATGAGCTGCGGGGCATGGAAAAACCATCGGACCATGCGCCGATCTGGTTGCAACTGAGCTGATCGCGTCACATCAAACCCTGTGGGAGCGAGCCTGTGGGAGCAAAGCTTGCTCGCGATGAACGATGACACGGTCCCGCCGTTAAATCGGGTCGCCTGTATCGCGAGCAAGCTTTGCTCCCACAACACACCGCTCCCGCACCACTCTGCTACACCTGACAAGTCGCACCCCTGTCACCTTTCAGTAACCTGACTGACTTAATCTTCCGGCACTTCCTCGGGTTCAGAAGGTGCCGGCATGCGGCTGTGTGTTGTGGTTTTCATGGGCCTCTGGCTGCCGTTCGTGGCATGGGCCGGCAAGTTGCCCATTCCCGAACAGGGCCCAGCCTTGCGCCTCCAGGGCTCCAATACCATCGGCGCGGCGCTGGGGCCGGCCCTGGTCAGAGGCTTGATGGAGGATCAGGGCCTGCGCAGGGTCAGCAGTGAAATCACCGGGCGTGACAACGAGCAACGCATCGTCGGCCAGACTGCCGATGGCCGGCGGGTGGAAGTCGACATCGCGGCCCACGGCTCCAGCACCGGTTTCGCCGCCCTCAAGCAGGCCAGCGCCGACCTGGCCGCCTCTTCCCGGCCGATCAAGGACAGTGAACTGAAGGAATTGTCGTCCCTGGGCGACCTGAAAAGTCCTGCCGCCGAGCAGGTCATCGCCATCGATGGCTTGGCGATCATCCTTCATCCCCACAACCCGCTGCAGCAACTCGATACCGTGCAACTGGCGCGGATATTCAGCGGCGAGGCGAAAACCTGGGAGGCCGTCGGCGGGACGGGCGGGCCGATTCATTTGTATGCCCGGGATGAACAGTCCGGCACCTACGACACCTTCAAGGAGCTGGTGCTCAGCCGACAGGGCAAACGCCTGGATCCTAGCGCCCGGCGCTTCGAGTCCAGCGAACAGTTGTCCGACGCTGTCAGCCAGGACCCACAAGGCATCGGTTTCATCGGTTTGCCCTACGTGCGCCAGGCCAAGGCGCTGGCCATTGTCGACGGCGCTTCCCAACCCATGCTGCCGCTCAACCACCTGATCGCCACCGAGGACTACCCACTCTCCCGGCGCCTGTTCTTCTATTTGCCCCCCTGGGGCACCAACCCGTGGGCCGAGGCCTTGGTGGCGTTCGCCCAAAGCGACAAGGGCCAGGCCATCGTCGCGGCCAACGGGTTCATCGCCCAGACCGTCCAGGCCATGGCCGTCACGCCGAATGCACTGATGCCCGAGGGCTACCAGGCCCTGAGCCGCCACGCCCAACGCTTGAACGTGAATTTCCGCTTCGAAGAAGGCAGCGCCAGCCTGGACAACAAGGCCCACCAGGACCTGGGCCGTGTGCTCGACTATATAAAGCAGCACGGCAAAACCGATCGACGCGTAACGCTGGTGGGTTTTGGCGACGCCAAGGACGACCCGGCGCGGGCCGACCTGTTGTCCAAGCTGCGGGCCATGGCGGTGCGGCGGGAGCTGGTCAAATACGGTGTGGCGCTACGGGAAGTGCGAGGGTTCGGCGCCTTGATGCCGGTGGCGGCCAACAGCGAGGATGAGGGTCGGGTTCGGAATCGGCGGGTGGAGGTTTGGGTTTACTGAACCCGCCAAGCGGCGCAACAAAAATCCCGGTGGGAGCAAAGCTTGCTCGCGATGCAGGCACCTCGGTTCGCCAGGAGACCGCGTCATCTTCATCGCGGGCAAGCCTTGCTCCCACAGCGGGGCGGTGCGACGTTTCGCTAAATTCCCTCACCACAAACGCCTGGATGTTTACCTCATTACTCTTGATGTAAGACCGAACGACCTCACCTTGCGCCATTGCCTACAACTGCGCCAGAATCCGCCGGCTTGTGCGCCTTGGGGCCAGGGCTTTATCGTTTTCGGGTCGCTGACGAATCAGCGATCGGGTTTGGTAGCCCGGGTAAAACTAAGGCGCACAGCTCCGGCATATTCATTATGGCGGCTGTGCGCGGGGCGCCCTTGTGGCGCGCTGGGTTTGCCTTGGTACCCGGTCTACCAACCTGCGTATAGCCGCCACCTAATGTTTGGTAGCAAAAGGTTGCGGCTCCAATTACCAAGGAGTTTCGTCCATTTTCAAGCCAACACCGAACCCACCGGATACCGATCCATCATCAAAAGCGTTCGACAAAGCCGCCGACCGCATCCTCGACCACTACCTCAAGCCCAAACCCAGCAAACCCGAGGCTGATCCCGGCCAACTCTTCACGGTCATCAACGGTGTCGACACCGAATCCCTGCTCGCCAACCTCAGCGAAACCCTCGCCTCGGCCACCGCCATGCTCAGCGACCTGGCCTTCGACCTGGAAGGCTCAAGGCGCCACATTGCCCTGGGCATCCACCAATTGATCGAGTTGAGTGGACAGCTGGCAAACCGAGCACTGGACAACGTCGAAGCGCGCCCTTCGACATAGCGCATCCCCCTGTGGCGAGGGAGCTTGCTCCCGCTGGGTCGCGAAGCGGCCCCAAGCATTTTGTGCTGAATCAAAAAACTTGGGCCTGCTGCGCAGTCCAGCGGGAGCAAGCTCCCTCGCCACAAAAGCCTTGTGTTTATCGTATTAGCATCGGTATAGGAGCGAACCACCGAGTCTTGCAGCACATCTCCCCTGTGGGAGCGAGCTTGCTCGCGAAGGCGGTGAATCAGTCGACATCATCATTAACTGACACGCCGCTATCGCGAGCAAGCTCGCTCCCACAGGGTTTAACCGTTCACCCTATACCCTGCCAGCGCTACGAACGGCATAGCGCGTTACCGCCCCGCCAACTCCATGATCATCCGCGACAACAGATAAATCCGTGGCACCACGCTCTCGACTTCGGCATATTCCTGCGGCGTATGAATGTTGCCGCCGACAATGCCAAACCCATCCAGCGTAGGCGTGCCGACGCCGGCCGAGAGGCTGGCGTCCGCCGCGCCGCCGCTGCCCTCTTCAGTGAGCTTGCGCCCCAGCTCGCCATAGATGCCTTGGGCCATGGCCATCAACCGGTCCGATTCCGCCGTCTGTGGCATCGGCGGCAAACCGCGCTTGAGGCTGGTGGTGACCTCGGTGTCGGCGATTAGCTTGTCCTGGGACACCCGGGCCAGGTCTTTTTCGATGCGGTCGAACTCTTCCGGCACCACCGCCCGCACATCGGCCTTGGCGCTCGCCTGATCGGGAATGACGTTGGTCCGGTCGCCAGCCTTGAGCACCGTGAAGTTGATGGTGGTTTTCTTATCCGCATCGCCGAGCTTGCCCAATTGCAGAATCTGGTGCGCGGCTTCCATCGCCGCATTGCGCCCCAGTTCCGGCGCGACACCGGCGTGGGATGCCTTGCCCTTGACCTCCACCAGCGCCGTGGCACTGCCCTTGCGCCACACCACCAGACCGTCGGCCGGGCGACCCGGCTCGAGGTTGAGGGTCACGTCATGGGCCTTGGCGGTTTTCTTGATCAGGTCGGTGGCCACATCCGAACCGGTTTCTTCACTGGCGTCGAGCAGGAAGGTGATTTGCGCGTAGTTCTTGAAATCGAGGTTCTTGAGAACTTTCAAGGCGTAGATCCCGGCGACGATGCCACCCTTGTCGTCCATCACCCCCGGCCCGTAGGCGCGGCCATCCTTGATGTGGAACGGACGCTCGGCGGCCGAACCTTCCTTGAACACCGTGTCCATATGGGCCATCAGCAGAATTTTCGCTTTACCGGTGCCCTTGAGAGTCGCCAGGATGTGCTGGCTACCATCCGAGTTCGGCACCTGCTCGATGGTCGCGCCCAACCTTTTCAGTTCGTCGATGGCAATGTCGCCGACCTGGGTCAACCCCGGCACATACCCGGAGCCGGAGTCGATATTCACCAGCCGCTCCAGTAGCTTCAGGGCTTCGTCCTTGTACTGCTGCGCATCGGTCAGGATTTGTTGATGGGGTTGCGCCAAAGCTATGGGGGTGAAGGCGCACAGGGCCAGGCTCAGGCCGAGACTGACGGCCAGACGGGAGCGAACAGCGGTCATCGTCATGATTTCATCCTTGTTCCGTATCGAGGGAGTGCCCTGGGCACCCTACCCGACAATCGAACAAGGCTCTAGACAGCAGGTGGCCATCTCAAAGGGAAACGACCGATTCCTCCAACACCTGCCGATTCCGGTAACAGGTGACCCGGTTGCGCCCGCCGGTCTTGGCGTCGTAAAGCGCCTGGTCGGCATCATTGAGCCAATGGGTCGCATCGCCATAGGCCGGGTTGAAGGCCGCCAGGCCAATACTCAGGCTCGCCTTCAACGTCGGGTTCTGTTCGTAGCCGAGCATCGCGAAGCGCTCACGCAAACCATCCATGGCCCGTACGGCATTGGCCAGCGTCAGGTCCGGCAGAATCACACAGAACTCATCGCCGCCATAACGCCCGACCACGTCGGCAGCCCGCAGGTTCTGATTGAGGATCTTGCCAAGCTGGCGCAGCACGATGTCGCCAGCCACATGGCCATAGGTGTCATTGATGGCTTTGAAATGATCGATGTCGATCAGCGCAAGTACGCCGCGCCCTGGCCCGTCATTTGGGTGACGCAGGCAGCGCTGGAACTCCTCGTTGAGGCGATCTTTCCAGGCGCCATGGTTAAGCAACCCGGTCAAGCTGTCGGTACGGCTCAGGGCCAGTAACTCGCGCTTTTGCCGGCCCAGGATGTAGGCCTGGCGATAGCAGAACCAACCCAGCGCCATCGGATACAGGCACAGCAGCGGCAGACAGGCGTAGATCTGCGCCGGGCTGGTCATGGGCACGCTGGTCAGCGGGAAGATCAGCACACCCACGACAATACCGGCCACTTGGGCCAGCGCCCCGATCAGCAGGAAACGCAGGCCGCCGATGGCAACGTTATTCATCGCCATCATCGCCAGCGTAACGGCCGTGGGCAATGGGTTGAACTGCATCGCCGCGACCCAGAAGCCGCCGAGCGCCGCATCGATCAATAAATTGAGGTGTTCTGTGCGGTACGGCCTCGAGCAATGTCGGCCCCACCAGTAGGCCACGTGTGGCCAGAGCAGGCCGTTGAACAGCATGAAACCCCAGACCCACGGTGCCGGTTCAAGGGGAAAGACGGCAGCACTCACCAACAGCAACCCCAGCGTCAGGCCCAGAAAGCGCGATATATAGAGCCTCCTGGCCAACGTCCGTCCCTTTTTTCCCGTTTTTTGCATAGAAGCCTCTGCACCGCGGGTTTTCCAAGTCACTGGAACGGGGGGTTACCTGGAGTCTATCAGGGCAGAATCAAATAGCCACTACTGAATGCAGGGGTATTTATTCTCCTTCAAATGCAGCGCCCTGCCGCAGATTTTGGCTATACATGACTCATCCGGCGGCTGTCATAGTTGGTATCAAAGCAAAAACGGCCATGTCATCGCGATGTGCTCGGGTTTCAGCTTCACTTAACACTGTCTGACCCGTCGGCTCAGACTGGCCGATCACATTCTGTCCTGACCCATGGAGGGCAAAACATGCTGGTGTTGTGGGTAGTCCTTGCTGTGTTTATCGCCTGGAGCTGGTTGACGTATCCCGGCATCGGCCATGTGCTGTACGACATGGGCATGGCGCTGGAGGCACGTCTCTACAGGTTGCACAAGATCACCGTCCCCATCAGCGAGATGACCGTGTCAACCTGGCAAGGCGGGCCCTATGAAGCGTCCGGCAGCATCCTGATGCTGCATGGCTACAGCGCTGACAAGAATCTCTGGCTACGCTTTGCCCGGCACTTTGTCAGCGACTACCGGGTGGTGGTGCCCGACCTGGCCGGCCATGGCGAAACCGGCTTCAAGGCTGGCGGCGGCTATGACATCCCGACCCAGGCCCGGCGGGTGATCGAGCTGCTCGACGCCTGTGGCCTGGACAAGGTCCATGTGATCGGCAACTCCATGGGCGGTTACCTCGCTGCGTGGCTGGCGGCCACGTCGCCCGAGCGCGTACTGACCCTGGCGCTGATCGACCCGGCCGGTGTCACCGCCCCCCAGGCCAGCGATATGGAACGCCACCTGGCTGCCGGGCATAACCCGTTCCTCGTCGACTCGCGGGCTGATTTCGCGCCGTTCTACGCAATGACCATGGCCTCCCCGCCCTGGGTGCCCAGCGTGGTGCTGGCGGCAATGGCCGAACGTTACGAACGGCGCCGCGATGAACTGGCGGAGATCTTCGTCGACTTTCGCGCCAGCCCGCCGATGGAGCCGCGCCTGGCCGACATCCGCGCGCCGTCGCTGCTACTCTGGGGCCGCAAGGACAGGCTGATCGACGTCAGCAGCGTGCCGGTGTGGAGCAAGGGCATCGCCGACTTGCGGGTGGAAATCTGGGACGGTATCGGCCACATGCCCATGGTTGAACGACCGGGGAAAACCGCGGCGCTGTACCGGGAGTTTCTCAAGGGGTTGGGGCAGTGAGCGCGATGTATAAAACAACATGAACCCAGTGTAGGAGCGAGCTTGCTCGCGATAGCGGCGACACATTCAACACTGATGCAAGCTGACCCGCCGCCATCGCGAGCAAGCTCGCTCCCACAAGAATTCGTGGCGACTGAGGGGTATCGACTCCATGAACATCCTCTACGACGAACACCTCGACGGCCCCTTGCCGAAGGTGGAGAAACAGGCTCTGCTGCAAGCCCTGCAGGCACAGGTGCCAGACCTGGACATCCTGCACCGCGAGGAAGACCTCAAGCCCTACGAATGCGATGGCTTGTCGGCCTATCGCACCACGCCCCTGCTGGTGGTCTTGCCCAAACGGGTCGAGCAGGTGCAAGCGCTGCTCAAACTCTGCCATGAACAGCACGTCCCGGTGGTCGCCAGGGGCGCCGGGACCGGTCTGTCCGGCGGCGCCCTGCCCCTGGCCAGCGGCGTGTTGCTGGTGATGGCGCGGTTCAACCAGATCCTGCACATCGACCCCGACGCCCGCACCGCAAGGCTTCAGCCGGGCGTGCGCAACCTGGCGATCTCCCAGGCAGCGGCGCCGTTCGGGCTGTATTACGCGCCGGACCCGTCGTCGCAGATCGCTTGTTCCATTGGTGGTAATGTCGCGGAGAATGCCGGCGGCGTGCACTGCCTCAAGTACGGCCTGACGGTGCACAACCTGTTGAAGCTGGAAATCCTCACCGTCGAAGGCGAACGCCTGACCCTGGGCAGCGAAGCCCTGGATTCGCCGGGCCTGGACCTGCTGGCGCTGTTCACCGGTTCCGAAGGCCTGCTCGGGGTCATCACCGAAGTGACGGTCAAGCTGTTGCCCCGGCCCCAGGTCGCCAAGGTGCTGCTGGCCAGTTTCGACTCGGTGGACAAGGCCGGGCGGGCGGTGGCCGACATCATTGCCGCCGGCATCATTCCCGGTGGCCTGGAAATGATGGACAACCTGGCGATCCGCGCCGCCGAGGACTTCATCCACGCCGGCTATCCGGTGGACGCCGAAGCGATCCTGCTGTGCGAGTTGGACGGGGTCGAGGCCGATGTCCATGACGACTGCGACCGGGTCCGCCAGGTGTTGGAGCAGGCCGGAGCCACCGAGGTGCGCCAGGCGCGGGACGAGGCCGAGCGGCTGCGGTTCTGGGCCGGGCGCAAGAACGCCTTCCCGGCGGTTGGCCGCCTGGCGCCGGATTATTACTGCATGGACGGCACCATCCCCCGTCGCGCCCTGCCCGAGGTGCTGCAGCGCATTGCCAGCCTTGGCGCCGAACATGGCCTGCGGGTCGCCAATGTGTTTCACGCCGGCGACGGCAACATGCACCCACTGATCCTGTTCGATGCCAACCAGCCTGGCGAACTGGAGCGCGCCGAAACCCTGGGCGGGAAAATCCTCGAATTGTGTGTCCAGGTGGGCGGCAGCATCACCGGCGAGCACGGGGTTGGCCGGGAAAAAATCAATCAGATGTGCACACAGTTCAACAGCGACGAACTGAACCTGTTCCACGCGGTAAAAGCGGCGTTCGATCCCCAAGGCCTGCTCAACCCCGGCAAGAATATTCCTACCCTGCACCGCTGCGCCGAGTTCGGTGCCATGCACATCCATGGCGGGCAGTTGCCGTTTCCCGAACTGGAGCGTTTCTGATGAGTGGCGAAGCCGACCAGGACGCCAGCGACCTGTTGCTCGATCAGGTCAATCGCGCACGGGCCAACACCACGCCGCTGCGCATCCAGGGTTCGAACAGCAAAGCCTTCCTGGGGCGGGAAGTGGCCGGCGAAGTGCTGGACACCCGCGTGCACCGTGGCATCGTCCATTACGACCCCACCGAGCTGGTCATCACGGCCCGGGCCGGCACCCCGCTGCGGGAACTGCTCGCCGCCCTGGAGGCCGCCGGGCAAAGGCTGCCCTGCGAACCACCGGCGTTCGGCGACGACGCCACGGTCGGCGGCATGGTCGCCTCCGGGCTGTCGGGACCGCGTCGCCCGTGGGCCGGTTCGGTGCGCGACTTTGTCCTGGGCACGCGCCTGATCAGTGGCCACGGCACCTTGCTACGCTTCGGCGGCGAGGTGATGAAAAATGTCGCCGGCTATGATCTCTCGCGCCTGCTGGCCGGCAGTTTCGGTTGCCTGGGGGTGATCACCGAAGTGTCGTTGAAGGTCCTGCCCAAGCCCCGTCACAGCCTGAGCATCCGCCTGGAACTGGACAGCAGCGAAGCCTTGGAAAAACTCGCCGAATGGGGCCGCCAGCCCCTGCCCATCAGCGCCGCCAGCCATGACGGCGACTGCCTGCACCTGCGCCTGGAAGGGGGCGAAGGCTCGGTCAGCGCCGCTCATCAGCGTTTTGGTGGCGAGGTGATCGACGATCAATACTGGACCGCACTGAATGAACATCGGCTGGCCTTCTTCGACGAAGGCTTGCCGCTGTGGCGCCTGTCGTTGCCCAACCATACCGGACCACTCGCCCTGCCCGGCGCGCAGTTGATCGACTGGGGCGGCGCGCAACGCTGGCTGAAAACCGATGCCGACACAGTGCAAGCCCTGGCCCATGAAGTGGGCGGTCATGCCACCTGCTATCGTCAGGGGGCCAGCGATACACCGTTCCAGCCGCTGGTACCGGCGCTGCTGCGCTATCACCGGCAGTTGAAGGCCCAGCTCGACCCGCTCGGGCTGTTCAACCCTGGCCGGATGTACCCGGAGATCTAGCATGCAGACTCGGTTCAGTGAGGAAAGCAAAAATCTGCCCCGCGCCGAAGAAGCCGAACGGATCCTGCGCAGTTGCGTGCATTGCGGTTTCTGCAATGCCACCTGCCCCACCTACCAATTGCTCGGCGATGAACTGGACGGCCCGCGAGGCCGCATCTACCTGATCAAGCAGGTGCTTGAAGGCCAACCGGCGACAGCCAGCACCCAACTGCACCTGGATCGCTGCCTGTCGTGTCGCAACTGCGAGACCACCTGCCCGTCCGGCGTGGATTACCACAACCTGCTGGACATCGGCCGGGCGGTGGTCGATCGCGCCGTGCCGCGCCCCGCCGGCCAACGTGCATTACGCCTGGGGTTGCGCAGCCTGGCCGCCAGCCCTGAACGGTTCAAGGCCTTGCTGCGCCTTGGCGCGGTCTTCCATCCGTTGCTGCCGCCGAACCTGAGTGCCAAGTTGCCCCACCTCGCCCCGTCCCACACCGAGCGCCCACCGCTGCGGCATGGGCGTAGGGTGTTGATGCTCGAAGGCTGCGTGCAACCAGGCCTGTCGCCCAACACCAATGCCTCGGCCGCGCGGGTGCTGGATCGACTCGGCATCAGCGTGATCCCCTGTGGGCAGGCCGGCTGCTGCGGTGCACTGGATTATCACCTCGACGCCCAGGCCACCGGGCTGGACCGCGCCCGACAGAACATCGACGCCTGGTGGCCGCACCTGGAAAACGGCGCCGAAGCCATCGTCCAGACGGCCAGCGGTTGCGGCGCCTTCATCAAGGACTACGGGCACCTCCTGGAACATGACCCCGCCTATGCCGCCAAGGCCAGACAGGTCAGCGAACGGGCGCTGGACCTGGTGCAAGTGCTCGGCAAGGAACCGCTGGAACAGATTTGCGCGGCCAGGAACCAGCGCATCGCCGTCCATTGCCCGTGCACCTTGCAGCACGCGCAGAAACTCGGCGGCAGCATCGAAGCGCTGCTGACGCGGTTGGGTTTCAACCTCACTGCGGTGCCCGACGACCATTTGTGTTGCGGTTCGGCCGGCACCTATTCGCTGACCCAGCCGGCCTTGGCGCGGCAGTTGCGCGACAACCGCCTCAATGCCCTGGAAAGTGGCCAGCCGGAGATGATCGTCACGGCCAACGTCGGCTGCCAGAACCACCTCGACGGCGCCGGTCGCACGCCCGTGCGGCACTGGATCGAGCTGGTGGATCAGTCCTTGGCAGAATGAAGTCCTGAAGATTCTTCGTTTGCCGGGACCGGCGAAGGCTGCGATCTTTCGTTCAACTTTCCCACAGCCCCCGCCAGGAATTCTCACGATGAACTTCGTCAGCCCCGACCTGATCCGCCAACGCTTCTCCAGAGCGATGTCCGACATGTACCGCGACGAGGTGCCGCTGTATGGCGCGCTGATGAAGTTGGTGGAACACACCAACGCCCAGGTGCTGGCCGAACAGCCGCCACTGGCCGCCCACCTGCGCAGCACCGGCGAACTCGAGCGCCTGGACCTGGAACGCCACGGCGCGATCCGCGTCGGCACCGCCGCCGAGCTGGCGACCCTGGGGCGGCTGTTCGCGGTCATGGGCATGCAGCCGGTGGGCTATTACGACCTCACGCCGGCTGGGGTGCCGGTGCATTCCACAGCGTTTCGCGCCGTGCATGAAAGCGCGTTGCAGGTCAGCCCGTTCCGGGTGTTTACCTCGCTGCTGCGCCTGGAACTGATCGAGCATGCCGAGCTGCGGGCCTTTGCCGAGTCGGTGTTGGCCAAACGGCAGATCTTCACCCCCGGCGCCCTGGAGCTCATTGACCTGGCCGAGCGCCAGGGTGGCCTGACGCAAGCCCAGGCCGAGGACTTCGTCCTACAGGCCCTGGAAACCTTTCGCTGGCACCACAGCGCCACCGTCACCGCCGAACAGTACCGGCAACTGAGCGCCCAGCATCGCCTGATCGCCGACGTGGTGGCGTTCAAGGGCCCGCACATCAATCACCTGACGCCGCGCACTCTGGACATCGACATCGTCCAGGCGCGGATGCCCGAGCATGGCATCACCCCCAAGGCCGTGATTGAAGGTCCACCCCGTCGCCGGTGCCCGATCCTGCTGCGCCAGACCAGTTTCAAGGCACTGGACGAGCCCGTCGCCTTCACCGACCAGCCCCAAGGCAGCCACAGCGCCCGCTTCGGCGAAATCGAACAACGCGGCGCCGCGCTCACGCCCAAGGGCCGCGCGCTCTACGACCAATTGTTGAACGCCGCACGCGATGCGCTCGGGGCGTTTCCCAACGAAGCCAACGCTGAACGCTACAACGCGCTGATGGCCGAACACTTTGTCGCATTCCCGGATAACCACGATGAGCTGCGCCAACAGGCATTGGCGTATTTCCGTTATTTCCCGACGCCCAAGGGCCTCGCCGCCAAGGGCACCCTCGGGCAAGCAGCGTCCCTGGAACACTTGCTCGAACAGCAATACCTACGTGCCGAGCCCTTGGTGTACGAGGACTTCCTGCCGGTCAGCGCCGCCGGCATCTTCCAATCGAACCTCGGCGATGCCGCCCAGAGCCATTACGCCGGTCAATCCAACCGCCAGGCCTTCGAAACGGCGCTGGGGCGAGCGACCATTGATGAGCTGGGACTGTATGCCCAGACGCAACAGCGTTCCATCGATGAGTGCAAGACTGCGTTGGGCGTGTAGGAACGAGCTGAAAGATAAGACGGCAAGAAGTTGCCTGACAGGCGCGCAGCGCGGCGCGCCTTTCTCGGTGATTCTGCTCGGGTAACGCGGTGTCCGGGTAGGTCGCGAATATCTGCAATGGGCTAGGCAAGGATTTGTGCGTTTTGTTGTCCTTCTTGAGGAAATAGCCGCCCACTTTTAAATCAACTTATTGATATATAAAGTTTTTTTGAAAATGGCATAACACTTGATAACCACCAGGCCACCTCGGGGCGATTCCCGTCCCAGGCCCTTAGTTATCCAGGAAGGAGAGCACCCCTTGGCTACCCCCGCATACATGTCCATCGTCGGCACCAAACAAGGTCTGATTACCGCTGGCGCGTTTACCGCAGACTCGGTGGGCAATACCTATCAGGAAGGTCACGAAGACCAAATCCTGGTACAGGGCTTCCAGCACCAGATAATCATCCCGCGCGACCCCCAATCCGGCCAGCCAACCGGCCAGCGCCTACACAAACCCTTGGTTATCACTAAGGTGTTCGACAAAGCCTCACCCTTGTTGCTGGCGGCCCTGACCAGCGGTGAGCTCATGGAAGAGGTTTCAATCCAATGGTTCCGCACTTCGAAGCTAGGCGCTCAGGAACACTACTTCACGACCACGTTGTTCGACGCGATCATCGTGGAAATCCAGGATTACATGTTCAATTGCCAAGACCCCGCGAACGCTCACTTCACCCATCTGGAAGACGTGCATTTCACGTATCGCAAAATCACTTGGACCCACGAAGTCAGCGGCACCTCGGGCTCCGATGACTGGCGTTCACCCGTCGTCGACTGACACTGGAGAGCAGCCGCTCACGCATCGGCCAACGCTGTTGGTCGATGTGCCTTCAAATAATTGACAGTTATTGATTCAGGACGGTGTTCGCCCAGTGCGACGGCCTCGGCAATCCATGCACTGGTAAAGAGCCTGACACTGGGCGAACGGGGACAATAATAATGGAACTTTCAGAATATGTCCGCGAGACCGTTTAAATAATTGTTTATGTTTATTGTAACTGCCCACGACTGATCATGACTCACGCGTTCGTACAGTCACATTTGAGGACTGGCCCTGACCCGTGGCGAGGGAGCCTGCTCCCGCTCGGGCGCGCAGCGGCCGCTTTTGGGGGCTGCTTCGCATCCCAGCGGGAGCAAGCTCCCTCGCCACAGTATTTGGATGACAACTCATACGCTCGCTGTACAAACACTTATACAGAACATGGACAAATACAAAAAAGTTATCCATGTAGGAAAATTAAACAGTCATTAAAAACTCTTTTTAATACCAGCCGACGTGACGTACTTCAGCCACGCCGCCCGTTTTTTTGCGCATCGGTGTCCCCCGCTTCAGGGTCACCCTGTTGCTGTTTGCGCTTGGCCGGATCATTGGGCCGCAAGGCATCGTTATCGCGCTCCACTTCACCAGGCAACGCCGGCTCGTCCGGGTTCTGCGACGGTTGATCGGGGCTGTGTTTCATGGCGAACTCCTTGGGTCTTTCGGGATTCAGGCATCGGGGTCGGCGACTTCTTCAGCGACATTGGCATCCGGAGAGCGCTGGTGCAGTTGCTCGGCCTGGTTCTTCAAATCCTGCCAACGCGCCAGATCGATGGCGCCCCGGCCGAACAGGTCATTGGCCACTTGCATCAGCTCGGTGAAGTGGGCATCGGGGGACTGCTGCCAATAGGCCTTGTCGTCGAACAACTGCTGCCAGTCGGCCAACGATGCAAGTTTGAGGTCATCGCTCATGGCGGGCTCCTGCGAGGCATTCATCAGTTATGAGGGTCGACATTCGCCGGGAGTTCCGGCGATTCTCAGTAGCCGGTCATTTCCAGGTAACCCGTGCCGCCCTGGTTGCCACTGAGGCGTACCGGGCCCTCCCAATAGGGAATGCGCAGGTCCATCCAGGCCTTGGGATTGAGTGCCTGGGTGGTGATGTCGAGTTGCTTGCCGGGGATCTTGATGGCCCAACGCACCGGCATCGAGCGCCCGGCGACCTTGGCGGAGTCCAACGGCACGAGGCTGATCTCCCCGGCCTGCAGGGTTTGCGCCTGGCCCTGGGCGTCGATCCAGGTGCCCGTCAGGTAAGGCGCGCCGTCCTTGTGGCGCATGCGATAGAGCATCACGTGCTCGCCGTTGTCCAGGTGCAGGGAGAACCAGTCCCAGCCGGTCTGGTTGGCGGTCAGGGGCTGGCTGCTCCATTCGCGGTCGAGCCAGGCCGGGCCGCTGACCATGTAACGCTGGCCGTCGATTTCCAATTCACCGCTGGCCTGGAAAAACGGCTGGCTGTAGTAGTACGACGCCTGCCCCTGTTCGGACTTCTGGCTGAAACCTTGATCGCCCTGCAACACCAACGGGCGGCTCGACGTCAGCCGCAAGGCATAGCTGAAGCGTCGGTCGCGAGCCTTCAATTGCATGTCCGCCAACGGCTCGGCCGCAGCAGCCTGACTGGTAAACTGCCAGTCGTCGATCCAGGCATCGAAGGGCTCCGCCCGCACCCCAGCCTGCCCCACCCCGCCCCGGGCATAACGCTCGGCGGCATGGTGCGCGGTGGCGGAAGTGACCGCCGCGTGGCCGAGCCAGATTGTCTGGTTGCGCCACCCGCTGGCTTGGGGCGCGGCGTTCAAAGCGCTGCGAAACAGCGTCCATTGCACGCCGAATTCCCGGCCCTGGGCGTCCTTGAGATTGGCGGTGACGTACCACCACTCGATGCGGAAACCGTCATGAAGGCCATGGTCGGCCGGGAAACTGAACACCCGCCCAGGCACCACCGGCGTGAACGCGACAGCCTGGTCGCCGAGACCAGCAAAGCCCTTTTGCGTCGGCGCCGAGTCATCACAACCGCTGAGCAAGGCCAGCAGCAACACGCCGATTTTAATCTTCATGGGCAAAGGTCCTCAGCAAATCCGCCGGCTGCGTGCGGTACAACGCATACAGCGGCCAGGCCGATGCCAGCAGCGTGGCGAGCATCGCCAGGGCCAGCAACTGCACCAATTGCAACGGGAACACCCGCAACGGCAGCCGCCAGCCGAAGGCCTGCACATTGATCACCGCGTCCAGACACCAGGCCAGGGCAATGCCCAGCGGCAAGGCCAGGACCAAGGTCAGCAGCGCCAGCAACCAGGTTTGGCCGAGGTTGAGCAACATCAATTGTCGGCGCGTCACCCCCAGCGCCCACAGCGGCGCCAACTGGCCGAGGCGACTCTGGCTCTGGGTCAGCAGGCTGATGAACAACGCCACCCCGGCCACCGCCAGGGTCAAGCTGTTAAGGGCCGCGGTGGCGGCGAAGGTGCGTTCGAACACCTGGGTCGACCAGCCCTTGAGCCGGGCCTGGTCGACGATGCGGCTGTCATCCAGGTTGAACCGGCCTTGCAACGCAGTCAGCAGCGCCGGGATCGCGGGCGGTTCGATGCGCAGGTTGAAACGGTTCGGCGTCAGCTGCGGCCAGTGCGCCAGCAAGTGATCGGCGTTGACCAGCACATGGCCCTTGGGATTGCCGTAGTCAGCGTAGATACCGATGATGCGCAATGCCCACGGGCCCTGTGGTGTCGGCAGGGTCAACTGATCGCCGATCCTCACCTTGAGGCGCCGGGCCAGTTGTTCGCTGAGCATAAGGGTGTCGGCGCCGGCCAGTTGCTCCCACGGCTTGTCGCCGGACGATTCCAGCAGCGGCCAATGCTGGCGATAGTGAGGGTGATCGATGATGCCATGGATGTCCGTCGGCCAGCCCTGCAACGGGATCGAGACTTGCCAGAGGGGCACGACGGCCGTGATCGCCGGTTGCTGCTTGAGCCAGGTGTGCAGTTGTTCCGCCTGCGCCGGGGTTTGCGGGTTGATGTACAACTCGGCGCTCAGCCGTTGTTCGAGCCAGTTGCTGAACGTCTGGCGGAAACCGGCGGTCATGCTGCCGGCGCCGATGTTCGCCGCCAAGGCCAACAGCAAAGCCATCAGCGCCAGGCTCAACGTCGGCAATTGCTGGCGACAATCGGCGAGAAACCATTGCCCGAGCACCGAGCGGTTGCGGCGCAGCAGCTGCTTCAGTGCACTGTTGAGCAATACCGGCAAGGCCAGCGCCGCACCTAGCAACAAAGCGGTCATCAGGACAAAACCGCTGGCCAGGCTGTCACCCCAGATCAACGCCGAGGTGGCAATCAATGCCGCCCCTGTCGCCACCCAACCCTGGCGACGCAGCCAGCGCCCATGGGCCTGATGCCAGGCCTGGGGATTGGCCAGCGCCAGCAAGGGCAGGCGCGCCGCCCGCAACAGGCTGTCGGCGCCGGCCAGCAGCGCGCCGAGCAGGCTCAGGCCGACACCGCTGAGCCACCACCCCGGGCTGAGGTTCAAGTGCCCGGCCACTTCGGCACCGTACAAACCCCGCAGGCTCGCCGCGACATCGGGCAACAACAGGCCCGCCAGCCAATAGCCGCTGAGCACCCCGGCGATCCCCCCCAGCAAGGCCAGCGCGCCCAATTCGATGGCCAGACTGGTGACCAGCACCCGCGCACTGACGCCACAGGCCCGTAGGGTTCGCAGCAGGCTGCGGCGCTGTTCGAGGGCCAGGCCGATGGCCGCGTGAACGATGAACAACCCCACCACGAACGATAAAAACCCCAGGGCGTCGAGGTTCAGGTGAAAACTTTCGGTCAGGCGCGACAGGTTGTTTTCTTCATCGGCACGCTTGAATTGCAGCCGATCGCTGAAGGCCTCCGGCAACGCGGCGTTGAAGGTGGCGGGCAATAACAGCCGCGACAGCTGTTCCGGCAAGCCGAGTACCGCTTGGGCAAAACCGATGTCCATCAACAGCACGCCGGGCGCCATGTCCACCTGGACGTGCAACGGCGGCAGGGCTCGCCCATCGACTGTACGAGGCCGGTCGCCCTCCCCCAGCCCCAAGGCCTGCAAGGTCTGCGGGGCGATCCAGGTGCGACCGGGGTCGGTAAAGAATTCCACCACCTCGCTCATCTCCCGCGCCTGCCCCGCCAGTGCCGCACCGGGCGGCAACGATATCGGGTCGATGCCCATCAGTTGCAGGCGCTGATCCTCGTGCCCCTTGAGCTGCACCCGAGCTTGCAACACTGGCGACACCGGCCAGCCCTGGCGCCGCAAATCGACAAACCATTGCTGAGCAAAGGTGCCGCCACCGGGTGCATTGAGGCTGGCCTGGGGTTCGCCACCGATCAGTTGGCTGGCCCGAGCGTAGCTGTCCCGGGCCTGACTGTTCAGCGCTTGCACGCCAGTGAGCAGGCTGGTGGCGAGCCAGAGGCCGGTCAGCACACTGAAGAATTGCACCGGGTGTTGGCGCCAATGGCTGAACAGGGCCTTGAGGGTCTGGCGAAAGATCATCACCCCTGGGCCACCTGCGCCAACCGTCCGCTGTGCAACACCACGCGCTGGGCCAGGCGCGCCGCCACCCGTGGACTGTGGGTCACCATCAGCAGGCTGGTGTGGCTGCCCTCCAGCAGTTCCAGCAACAGTTGCAGCACTTCGTCGCTGGTGGCTTCGTCAAGGCTGCCGGTGGGTTCGTCGGCCAGCAACAAGGGCGGTCGCGAGGCCAGCGCCCGCCCCAGCGCCACCCGTTGCTGCTGGCCGCCGGAAAGCTGCTCGGGATAACGCCGCAACAGCGCTGCAAGCCCGAGCCGCTGTACCAGATGGGCTTGCCAGGCCGCGTCATAGCGGCCGCACAGGCGCGCCTGAAACGCCAGGTTGTCCTCCACCGACAAGCTGCTGATGAGGTTGAACTGCTGGAACACCAGGCCGATTTCCGTGCGTCGCCAGTTCGCCAACTGACTTTCGCTCATGCCGTCGAGCCAATAGTCGCCACTGCGGATGCTGCCGCGATCGACTCTGTCCAGCCCGGCGACCAAGTGTAGCAAGGTGCTTTTGCCACTGCCCGACTCCCCCATCAGCGCCAGGCTGCTGCCGGGCATCAGGGTCAGGTCGACACCCTGCAACACCGGCAACGGGCCTTGGGGCGTGGGGTAGCTTTTAAAGACATCGCGGACTTCAAGCATGAAAAGGCTCGATGGATGAACGTGAGGCTCAGGATAGCGGAGTTGAGGGGCGGTCCCACTCACGGGTTTTCTCATCGCTCGTCGGGTTGGGGGTGTATATCCGTTTCTGCGGTAACGGCTGCTGGCGGTTCCGCTCTTACAGCGGGTCACTTTTGAAGAGCCCGGAAGCCGGCCCAGTCAAAAGTAACCAAAACGCTTTTGCCCCACCACTCGGTGCCTCGCCTAGGCTCGGCATGCCAGAACGAAGGCATTGTCCACCGCGAGGCGGCCTGATAGCCGACCTGGCTCTGGGTGATCGCGTTTCTCCTGTGGGAGCGGGCTTGCTCGCGAAGGCGGTGTATCAGGTTGCAGTGATGTTGGATGTGCCGGCGTCATCGCGAGCGAGCTCGCTCCCACAGGGGGCTGGGTGCACATGGATTTTGTGTCTGCTGAAGATCCAATGTGGGAGCGGGCTTGCTCGCGAAGGCGGTCTATCAGGTTGCAGTGATGTTGGATGTGCCGGCGTCATCGCGAGCGAGCTCGCTCCCACAGGGGGGCTGGGTGTACATAAAATTTGTGGCCGCTGAAGATCCAATGTGGGAGCGAGCTTGCTCGCGAGGCGGTGTCACAGTCGATGAAGATGTTGGATGTGCGGGCGTCATCGCGAGCAAGCTCGCTCCCACAAAGAGCCCAGTGCATAGGGGGTCTCCAGTCAATGCCCCACCGCCATTTCAACCTGGCCAACAGACGGCGTCACAATATGGTCCAGATCAATATGTTTCCAAGCCGGTTTCGCCCCCAACCGCGCATTGAAGCGATAGTTGAAGGTGAAATCATCATCGGTCGCTTGGCTCAGGGATTTCCCATAGACCGATTCAACCCCAACCGGGTCATACCCCATCAACTGCAACAGGGTCGGGAAGATGTTGTAGTGGCTGGAGCGATCCTTGTTCCGGGCCCAGGCGTCGCGCCAATCGAGGCTGTGCAATGAGCTGCCCTGGATCACCACCAACGGAACCAACCCTTCCTCGGCCACCGGTTCACCGCCGCAATGGGTGTTGAGCCCAGGGTTGCCACGCTCGTGCAGGTCCTGTCCATGGTCGGAGGTGTAGATCAACACAGCATGGCTCAAATCGGCCTGCTGAAAGATTCGCTTGAAGAACTCGCCGACATTCCACAGCAAGGTGTTCTGGTAGGCGTTGCGGTACAACAGCCAATCATCTTTCTGCCCATTGAAGCCGTCGCGGCTGCCGGTATCGGACACTTCCTGGAACTGCCCCCGAGGCAAGGCCGGCCGGTAGTTCATGAAGTCGTCGGGGTATTTGTCGTGTACCGGAAAATGCGCCCCCACCTTGTTGATCACCACCAGTTCGGCCTGATTGTCGCCCAGCAGTTCGATCAACTTCGCCGCCGCCGCCATGTCGCGGTCGCGCACGCTGGTTTGGTCGAATTGGACGAACTCATCGATGTCCTGTTTTTCCAGTTTGGTCATCAGGTTCTGCAGGTTGCCGCCGGTGCGTTGAGCGTCGATGTAGACGGTGCGCAAGCCGGCCTGCTTGGCGTACTGCCAGATCGACGGCCGGGTGCTGTTGATGCGCACGTAGTCGGCGCGTGTACCACCGTAACGCAAGGTGACATTGGTGTCGGCGCTGCAATTGGCGATGGATGCCGCGTAGCCGAAATTGAAAATATCCACGCCCTCGGGCGGGGTCTTCAAGCCGCTGTGCACGCCAAACGGCGTGTTGATATCCAGGTAGTTGCCACCAACGCTTTCATCGATGATCAGCACGATGTCCTGCTCGATCAAAGACGATCGCCGCGTCAGGGTGACCGGCTCCCGGGGGCCAATGGTGTTGTGCAAGGACTCATAGGCAAAGAGATTCAAATAGGCCAGCGGCGTGTACATCACCGGCAGGCCGCGCGCGCCCTCGCCCGCCCGCACGAACAGCACGCCACTGAGCAACACCACGCCCAGCACGGGTGCTAGCACCGGCAGATAACCGGGCACTCGCAGCGCCCGCCGAGGCTTGAGGGCGATGCCGAACAACAGCAACAAGCCGCCAATCACCGCATTGATGATCACCTCACGATACTGGTAGGCCGCCTCCTGGATGAACCCACCCGAGTACACCAGCGAGACGAACTGGCTGTAGGTCAGGTAACTGTCCGTGACCTGGGTGTACACCTCGAAAAACACCGCTGAAACAAACAGCGCCAAGGCAAACACATGCCTCACCAACGTCTGGCGTATGTAGGCGCTCATCCACAGCGCCACCACCAACAGCACGAACATGGCGCCGAACAACAAGGTTGCCAAGCCCAGGCCCAACGCGTCGAGACGGTCGAGGTAATAGGCGTACCCCTTGAACAGGTACGAAAACAGCAGCAACTCCTTGAGGTAGCGGGCCATGTTTTCCTCGACCGGATCGCAATATCGAAAGTGCTTCGTTCCTGCACGTTAGCAGCCGATTTTCAAAGCGCAAGAAATGCCTCCACCAGCTTAGCGTCAAAAAAAAGTTACCCCAAAAACGACACGAAAACCCGTCACAAAATGTAAAAACCTATGGATAACGACCGTTTATCGCTTTGTTAAATGCCAACTATCCCCAGTAAAACAGCCACTTTGCTAGACCAGTCAATGACTTGATATCAAAAGGCCCGATTTCACATGAATTGCCAACACTGACAACTGTCATTTTGCTGACACGCTTTTCTGAAGCTGCGCTATACCCCTCTAAACAGTTTCATCCGAGTTACATCATTCGGTCTGCGAGGCGCGCCAAAAATGGACGTGAGCGTATTTGGTACGGGGTATGTCGGGTTGATCCAGGCGGCCGCAATGGCCGATGTCGGACACCGCGTTTTGTGCATCGACATCGACCCGAACAAGATCCGGCAACTGCAACAGGCCGTACCGACCATCAGCGAGCCGGGGCTGTCCAGTCTGCTCGAAGACAACATCAAGGCCGGCCGCCTGTCGTTCAGTTCCCAGGCCAGCGACGCGGTCAATCACGGCGAGCTGATTTTCATCGCCGTCGGCACCCCCGCCGATGAAGACGGCTCGGCCGACCTGAGCCATGTGCTGGCCGTCACCCGGCAGATCGCCGATTTCATGGACAGCGACCGCACCCTGATCATCAAGTCCACGGTGCCGGTGGGCACCGCCGACAAGGTGACCGAATGCGCTCGTCAGGCGCTGGCCCGGCGGGGTCTGAAACAGCTGAACGTACGCGTGGTGTCCAATCCCGAATTTCTCA
Organism: Pseudomonas sp. Soil_N_39; assembly: GCF_057655955.1. NCBI lineage: Bacteria > Pseudomonadati > Pseudomonadota > Gammaproteobacteria > Pseudomonadales > Pseudomonadaceae > Pseudomonas > Pseudomonas sp. Soil_N_39. The sequence goes on along the minus strand of NZ_JBDGLI010000007.1, from coordinate 118,056 downwards.
AGGAAGGCAGCGCCCTGGCCGATTGCATGCGTCCGGACCGGATCATCGTCGGCACCGCCGACCCGGTGGCCCGCGACCAGATGACGGAGCTCTACGCGCCCTTCTGCCGTAACCACGAAAAACTGATGTTCATGGACAACCGCAGCGCCGAACTGACCAAGTACGCCGCCAACGCCATGCTCGCCACCCGCATCAGCTTCATGAACGAACTGGCCAACCTCACCGAACGGCTGGGCGCCGACATCGAGGCGGTGCGCAAGGGCATCGGCTCGGACCCGCGCATCGGTTATCACTTCATCTACCCCGGCTGCGGTTTCGGCGGTTCGTGCTTTCCCAAGGACCTGCGGGCCCTGCTGCACACCGCCGAACAAAGCGGCATGCCGCTGCGCCTGCTGCGCAGCGTCACCGACGTCAACGACAGCCAGCGGCACATCCTCTTCGAGAAACTGGCGAAGCAATTCCCGGATGGCCTGGCTGGCAAATCGATTGCCATCTGGGGCCTGGCGTTCAAGCCCAATACCGATGACATGCGCGAAGCCCCCAGCCGCTACCTGATGGAAGCGCTGTGGCGCGAAGGCGCCCGGGTCCAGGCCTATGACCCGGAAGCCATGTCCGAATGCCGTCGTCTCTACGGCTATCGCAAGGACCTGAACCTCTGCGCGACCCGCGATGACACCCTCGAAGACGCCGACGCCCTGGTGATCTGCACCGAGTGGAAGAACTTTCGCGTGGTGGATTTCGACCTGTTGGCCAGCAAGTTGCGCGCCCGGGTGATCATCGATGGCCGCAACCTGTACAACCCAGAACACCTGGCCGCCGCCGGGTTGTTGTATCGCGGTATCGGGCTGCGCCACACCGTGCCTGGCACTCCTGCACCAGGGCTGCAAGCGTGAACATCCTGGTCACCGGCGCAGCCGGTTTCATCGGCGCCCATGTCGTGCTGCGGCTGCTGCGCGACGGTCATCGGGTGTGCGGACTGGACAATTTCAATGGCTACTACGACCCGCAACTCAAGCACGACCGCGTGACCTGGGTGCACGAACAGGCCGGCGAATTCCCCTTGGCGCGGATCGACCTGGCCGACGCGCCGGCCGTCGACGAACTGTTCCAGGCCAGGCGCCCGGACGTAGTGATTCACCTCGCGGCCCAGGCCGGCGTGCGTTACTCCCTGGAAAACCCGCAGGCCTATGTCGACAGCAACATCACTGGGTTCCTGAACATCCTGGAAAACTGCCGCCGGTATCCGGTCAAGCACCTGATCTACGCCTCATCGAGCTCGGTATACGGTGCCAACTCGCGCACCCCTTATTCGGTGCAGGACAACGTCGACCACCCACTGTCGTTGTACGCGGCCAGCAAAAAAGCCAACGAATTGATGGCCCACAGCTACAGCCACCTGTTCGGTATTCCCTGCACTGGCCTGCGGTTCTTTACGGTGTACGGCCCTTGGGGCCGGCCGGACATGTCGCCGATCCAGTTTGCCCGCGCCATCGTCGAAGACCGTGTGCTGCAGCTGTTCAACCACGGTGAGCACCAACGGGATTTCACCTACATCGACGACATCGTCGAAAGCATCGCCCGCCTGATCGAACGTGCGCCCCAGGTCACGCCCCTGCTGGATCACGAACAACCGGATCCGGCCACCAGCCGCGCGCCCTGGCGGATCTACAACATCGGCGGACAGCACCCGGTGGCGCTGCGCACCTATGTCGCGCTGCTGGAAAAACACCTGGGACGCACCGCCCGCGTCGAGCTGCGGCCCCTGCAAGCGGGCGATGTGCTCAACACCTGCGCCGATGCCAGCGACCTGGCACGGGCCACTGGCTTCCAGCCGGGCATAGAACTGGACGACGGTCTGGGCCGCTTCATCCAGTGGTTCCTCGAGTATTACCCACTGCCTGCCCACGCGCCGCTTGCGGCCCAACCTCAGCGGAGGAGTCTATGACCCGACATGAGCAAATCATTGCGATCAACGCCCCCGGACGCGACAAGCGTGTCGATCCCGACCACCGCAGGCGCCTGGACGCGGCCATCCACCGTCAGGGCCGTGGTTGGTTGACCGGTCGCGACGGCGGCCGACCCTGGACGGTCTCGCGCACCAACCGCGTAGTGGCTTGCCTCGGCGCACTGGCGATCCTGCTGGTGTTCTGTCCGCTGCTGCTGGGCCTGGCGCTGCTGGTCAAGTTCTCCAGCCCCGGTCCCGTGCTGTTCATACAGAAACGCACCGGTTATCGCGGCAGGGTCTTCGGCATGTACAAGTTCCGCACCATGGTCGCCGACGCCGAAGCCCTCAAGGAGTCGCTGCGCCACCTCAACAAACACGGCGCCGATGCCATCGATTTCAAGATCGATAACGACCCGCGCATCACGCCCATCGGCCGGTTCCTGCGTCGCAGCAGCCTCGACGAACTGCCGAACCTGATCAACGTAGTGACCGGCGACATGCGCCTGGTGGGCCCGCGGCCGACCTCGTTCAACGCCTATCGCTACAAGGACAATCATCTTGTGCGCCTGAGCATCTACCCCGGCATGACCGGCCTGTGGCAGATCTCCGGGCGTAGCAATATCGACTTCGACCAGCGCGTGGAATTGGACCTCAGCTACATCGCTGAACAAAGCCTGTGGCTGGACTTGAAGATCCTGATGCTTACCCCCTTCAAAGTTTTCAGCGGCCACGGAGCGAGTTAAATGGACGGTTCGACGAATATCCTCACCATAGCCAGCCCGAGCGAGACCAACCTGACCTCGACCGTGCTCGACCCGGATCTGCGGATCCTTCTCATGACAGCCGCCAACATTGGCACCGGCACGAGCACCAGCGCCATGGCGCTCGCCGCTCAACTGGCGCAGATGAGCACCGGACGGGTGTTGCTGGTGGATGCGAGCCAGTCGCCGCGCAACCTCAGCCAGCAACTGTCGCTGCACAAAGAGCGCGGCTTCAGCGACCTGTTGTTCAACACCCTCGCCCCACCGCTGTTGCAGGACTGCGTGGTGCAGGTTTCCAGCCTGCCCTTCGACGTGCTGCCCCATGGTCGCCTGGGACATAACGCCGAACGCCTGAGCCCCGAGCGACTGCGCCCATTGTTCAGGCAACTGGGGGCGCAGTACCGCTTCGTGGTGATCGACGCCGACGCGGTGTATTCGGCCACCGACACACTGGTCATCAGCACCCAGGTGGACGGCGTGGTGCTGGTGGTTCGCGGAGAGGACACCCGCTGGGAAGTGGCCCAAGCCGCCCGGCAACGCTTGGTCCAGGCGGGCGCGAAGGTGGTCGGCAGCGTGTTCAATCGCCGCAAGTACTACATGCCCAAATGGCTCTACAACAACCTGTAAGCCCGCAAAAGGATGACGAGATGAACGCCAGAATGCTTGTCCTGCTGTTGCTGCCGCTTGCCGGTTGCTCCAGCACCACCGATACCCGTTCGATGCCGGTGCAGATCCTCACGGCCGCGCCGGCCAACGCCCAAGCCACCGACATGCCCAGGGTCGAACAGACCCTGAGGCCCCAGGATGTACTGGATGTGATTTTTCACATCGACACCACTTCTTCCCAGGCTTACCGCGTGCAGCCGGGCGACCAGGTTGCCCTGAGCTTCACCGCCGCCAGCCAACTCAACGGCACGCAACAGGTGATGCCCGACGGCAGTATCGAACTGCCGGGCGCCAACACCTCGGTGAAAGTCTCCGGCCTGACCACCGACGAGGCGCGCCTGGCAGTGCAACGTGCCTACAACCAGAAGATGCTGTTCCAGCCCAATCGCAACCAATTGACCGTAATGGTGACCAGCCCGCTGTCCGGCGAGACGAACCTGCGCAACACCTTGACCCACCCAGCCACCGGCATGAGCCGGGAAATCATCGTGGGCCGGGATGGCTACGCCAGCTTCCCGGAAATCGGCTCGGTGCCGTTGCAAGGCATGACCGTCACCCAGTTGGAGACTTTCCTCAACGAGCGCTACGCCCAACTGCCCGGCCACATGACGGTGGATGTGCTGCTCAAGTCCACCGCCGGTAACGAGATCTATGTCCTCGGTGAAGTGGCCCAGCCTGGCTCCTACCCGATCCGCCGGCCGATCTCCGTTCTCGAGGCGCTGACCCTGGCCCGGGGCACGAACGTCAAGGCAAGGCTCGACTCGGTGGTGATCATGCGTCGCAACGGCAATCAGGTTGAAGCCCGCCACTACGACGTCGAGAAGGCTCTGAGCGGCGACGCCTCGCAGATCGCCTACCTGCAACCGGAAGACATGTTGTACGTGCCCAAGACCGGCCTGGCCAAAGCCGGTGAAATGGCTCGGCAACTGGCCGACGTGGTGCTCTTCCAAGGCGTTGGCGTCAGCTTCGGCTACGACCTCGACAAAAGCAGCGACAGCAACTGACTCAGGTGATCGATCATGAACCCCAAGGAAAACTATCTGCACGAGTTCTTCAGGATCTTCTTCGCCAACAAGCAGTGGGTGAAGCGCGTCTTCCTGATTTTCGCCGTGATCGCCCTGGTGCTGCCGTTGATGCTCAAGCAGAGCTTCGATATCACCGCCCAAGTGATCGTCCAGTCGAAAAAGCTCTCCCAAGGCGACGCCACGACTTCGCTGAACCAGGAAAACGCGACGTTCGTTCCACCGTCCCTGGCGGACATGGAAACCGAGAGCAACATCCTGCGCTCGCCGGCGTTGATTCGCGAAACCATCAAGACCCTGCGCGACCAGGGCGAGTACACCCCAAGCCCAGGCGTCCTCAACAAGTGGGTGAGCGAACCACTCAAGCGCTACGTCACCCAGCCATTGCGTGAGTACGTCATCAATCCGCTGCGCGACGGCTTGGGGCTCGAGGTCGATCCGGTACGCGACACCGTGCTCGATACGCTGACCGACGAGGCCATTGAGAACCTGAAGATCGAGACATTGCCCGGCTCCAACGTCATCTCCATCGTCTACAGCTTCGGCGACCCGGCCCAGGGCACCCGGTTCGTGGCGCAACTGCTGGAAAACTACCTCACCGGTCGCCAGGACCTGCAATCGATAGAGTTGCCCCAGACGTTCTACGAGCAGAAAAAAGTCCAGTACCAGGCTCGGCTTGACGGCTTGGAGGGCAACCGCCTGACGCTGCTTGAAGGCGTCGGTTCTTCCGATCCCAAGGAAGAAATCACTTTTCGCTTGAATGCGATCAACACCGAGGAGCAGGCCCTGAACCTGTACCAGGACCGTCTGCTGCAAGGCCAACGCTGGCTGGATTACCTCAAGACCAGCCTGGCGGCGGCGAACAGCTCGCGATTCAACGACTACACCTTCCCGTTCACCTTCACCACCACCGTGGACAACGTCGCCTTCGACGATCGGGAAATCAGGCAAATGGGCGAGCAATTGACCAGCCAGGTCAGCCGCTACATGAACGACCTGGCGATCTTCCAACCCAGCAGCGAACCGATGTTGCTGGCTCGCGAGCAGATCATGCGCACCCGCCAGCAATTCCTCAAAGTGGTGAACAACCGCATCCAGGAACGCACCACCGACCTGGCGGTGGTCAACTCGGTGATCAATCAGAAAGTCGAACGTATCGCCGCCTTCAAGGAACGTATCCACCAACTTCAGGAAACCCAGAGCAAGCTGCGGCAGATGGACACCGAGATCAACGCCCTGCATGCGGCGTTCTCCACCTATGCCCAGCGGTTCGCCGAAGCCAGCTCTACTCGTTCGCTGGATAACGACCTGTCCAACGCCCGAGTCTTGAGCCCACCATTCGAACCCACCGCTGCGGCGTTTCCCAAGCCGGTGCTGATCATCGCGTTCGGCTTGTTCAGCGGCCTGCTATTGGCGATCGCCCTGGTCTATGTACGGGAGTTCTTCGACCATCGCTTCAAGCATCCGGCGCAAATTGGCCACCAATTGGATCTACCGGTGCTGCTGGTGATCAACGAGCAGTCGCCCGAGCAGGTCAACCCGCACCGCAACTGGAGCGTGCCCAGCCTTGTCCATTGGGTGAAAAATTGAACGCGCCATTCAGCCAGTCCCACCGCAGCCTCCCCCTGTCGATCATTCATCTGCTCGGCAGCGGTGGCTTCTATGGGGCCGAGCGGATGCTGCTCGATCATTGCGTGGCGACACCCGGCCAGCATCAGGTGCTGTTCCTGGGGGCGCCGCCGACTTTGATCACGCGGTTCCGCCAGGCCGGGATCGACTGCCACCACTGCGCCAGTTGGCCCGAACTGTTGCAGCATTTGAGGCAACGGCGCGCCGAGCGCCCGCTGATCAATACGCACAACTTCAAGGGCCTGGTGTTCGGCTGGGCCGCGGCGACCCTGTTGCGCCTGCCGCTGGTGATCACCCAGCACGGCTTCACGCCACGCAGCCCCAAACAACGCTTCTATACGTGGTTGAGCCTGCAACTGTGCCGCACCGCGCCGGTCAAGCGAGTGGTGTGCGTGGCTGAAAGCATCGCGGCACTGCACCGCCAGGCCAGCGTGAACGCGGAAAAACTCGACGTGATCCCCAACGGCCTGCCGGCCGTCACGACGCCGCTGCCTCATCGTGACGACAGGCAACGCTGGCGGGTCGGCTACGTCGGCCGCTTGAGCAGCGAGAAAGGCCCGGACCTGTTCCTCGACGCGATGATCCCTTTGTGCCAGCGCCATGCGTCGCTGCACGCGGTCATGCTCGGCGACGGCCCGGAACGCCAGCCCTTGCTCAAGCGCATCGTTGACGCGGAGCTGCCCACGCGCATCGAATTGCCCGGTTATCAGACGGACATGAACGACTGGTGGAGCCGCCTCGATGCACTGGTGATCAGTTCACGCACCGAAGGCACGCCGATGATCCTGCTCGAAGCCATGCAGGCCGGCGTGCCGGTGGTGGCGTTCGGCGTCGGTGGCATTCCCGATGTATTGCAGGACCGCCACAACGGCCTGCTTGCCACGCCGGCCGACAGCGAGGAGCTGGCACGCCAGATCGAAACGCTGTTCAGCGAACCGCCCCTGGCGCGGATCCTCGCCGACAACGCGCGCCGCACCCAACGCGACCGTTACGACCTGCGCACGCTGGCCGAACGCTGGTCGCAACTCTATATCCGCACGGCGCGGGAGGCTCAGCCATGATTGTCCCGCTCTCGATCGTCAGTCTGCTGGGGCTGGTGTGCCTGGCATTGCTGGCCAGTCCTTATCCGTTTCTCGCACCGGGTGCTGTGCTTGGGCTGGTGGGCGTCGCCATGCTGTACCGCAAGCCCGGCTGGGGTTTGCTGGGCATTGCCGCGCTGCTGCCGCTCGAAGGCCTGTTCAAGGACAACGCGTTTTCCGGCAGCAAATTCCTCGGCGTGGCGCTGATCCTGATCCTGATGCTGCAGTTGGCCTTGCATCAGATCCCTGCGACGCGCTTGCGTAGCAACATCTGGAAGCCGTTGCTCGGCTTCATGGTGTTGTATGGCCTGAGCCTGTTGATCTCGGAAAACATGGACCTTTCCCTGATGCATCTGCGTGAACTCGCAGTAGGGCTGATTCTGTTCGTGATCACGTTGTTGATCGGTCGCGAGCTGAACCTGGAGATGTTCGCCCGGCTGATGACAGTGAGCGTCGCCACGACCTGCGTGCTCGCAATGTTTTCAGCCAAATACCAGGATCAGGGTCGCGCCTCCGGTTTGCTGGAGGACCCGAACGCCTTTGCGCTGTTGATTGCGTTTACCGTACCGCTGGCATTGTTGTTGACCATACGCAGCCAGAACCTGCTGCAACGGTTGTTCTGGGCTGGCGGTTGCATTCTGTTGTTGGGTGGAATGACCAAGACCGAATCGCGTTCAGGACTGGTCGTGCTGCTGCTCACTCTGATGATCGGGTTGTATCACTATCGGGCGCAGCTACCACGCGTGCGTCCCCGGCACCTGGGGTTCGCGATGCTCGGCCTGGCACTCATGGTCCCGGCGACAATCGCCTTGATGCCTGCCGGCTACGTGGCACGCATCCAGACATTGAGCATTCTCAGCTCCGGCACCAACGACCACAAGGACGGGTCCTTGGGTCGCCGCGCCTCGTACATTGTGGTGGGCAGCCAGATGATCCGCGAGAAGCCGATACTCGGTTCGGGGCCTGGGACGTTTCCGGAGCACTACGCCCCCACCGGCTACGCCAAGGCATTCTCGGCCAATCGCAAACGAGGGGATCTGTACCGCCAGGCCCATAACACCTACCTGGAAATCTTCAGCGAAATCGGCGTGCCAGCCGGCTTGATGTTTGTCGGCACGATTGGGCTGGGCCTCTACAACCTGATGCGCACGCGCCAACTCTGGCTCCAGCGTCGGGACTGGGCCCAGGCGGACCTGTTGACGCACCTGGGCATGAGTTTCCTGTCGCTGGCGTTGTTCCTGATGTTCCTCAGCGCGCCGAACCACAAGTTACTGTGGATCATGCTCGCCTTGACCAGCATATTGCGCTACGACGCCGAACAGTCCACGCCGCGGGAGGCCCGTTCATGAGCCGCATCAGTATCGTCATACCGATGTACAACGAGGCCCGGCATATCGCCCGCACGCTGCTCGCCGCACAACGCGCCGCCAATGCCGCCAGTCTTGCATGCGAGTTGATCGTGGTCGACAACGGCTCGCAGGATCAGGGCCCGGAGATTGCCCGGCAGTTCGGTGCGCAGGTCCTGGTGATTCCAGACGTGCTGATCGGTGCCCTGCGCAATCGCGGAGCGCAGGTTGCCACTGGTGAATGGCTGGCCTTCATCGACGCCGACATCGAAATGCCCGAGGACTGGCTGACGCATCTACTGGCGCTGGAGAACGCAGACATCGCCGACGTCTTCGGCCTGGACCTGTACACCCCCGCGCAGGCACCCTGGTACGCCACGGCCTGGCATCGGCGGACCTCGCTCCCCTCGCGACATACCGTGCAACGCGTGGATTGGCTGCCCACCGCCAACCTGCTGATGCGCCGCCAATGGTTCGACAGGGCCGGCGGGTTCAACGAGACGCTGCGCACCGGCGAAGACAAGGACTTGACCCTGCGCCAGACGGCCAAGGGCGCACGGTTACTGTCGGTCAATGAATACACCGCCCTGCATTGGGGCTACGAAATGAACTGGCGCGAGTGGATGGGCAAGGAATTGTGGCGCCAGGGCAGTCTGGTGCAGTTGCTGCGTACCAATGGCTTGAGCCTGCGTCTGTTGCGCTTCCCGATGTTGGCCGTGCTCGTCTGGCTGCTGGACTTCCTGGCGCTCTGCGCGCTGGTCACTGGCGCTCCTCAACATGCACTCATGATGGGGCTGTTGACGACCGTGCCGGGGTTGGCGCTGAGCTTGCACCAGAGCCACAAGCACCGTAACCCATGCCTGACCCTGCAGCTTTGGGGCCTGCACTGGGTGCGCCTGCACCTGGCCGGCGTCGCGCTCATCCTCAGCCTTTGTCATTGGAAAGCAAGGAGGCCTGCCCGTGGCTGAGTTCATTTTCTGGTTGTGCCTGTTACTGCCGGTATACGCCTACCTGGGTTACCCATTGCTGCTGACGCTCGCCGGGCCATTTTTTCCCAGACTCAGGCCTGAGCCTCTGCCTGCGCAACGGGTCAGTGTGATCGTTGCCGCGCACAACGAACAACGCAATATCGAGAGCAAACTGCGCAATCTGCTGGCCCAGGACTATCAGGCCGCCAGCCTGCAGATCGTTGTCGCCAGCGATGGCTCCACCGATCAGACCGTGGCCCTGGCGCGCAGCTTCGAAGATCCGCGCATCGAGGTGCTCGACCTGCCGCGCCAAGGCAAGAACAGCGTGCTCAACGCTGCGGTCAGTCATTGCACGGGCGATATCCTGGTGTTTACCGATGCTGATGTTCACTGGCTCGACGGCACGTTTGAGCGTCTGCTGGCGCCATTTTCCGATCCTCGGGTCGGCGGTACTGTCGGCAATATGAACATCCCCGTCCCAGGTTCAGGCCTGAGCGTGGGCGAAAGCCTGTACCGTCACTACGAAGCCTGGCTGCGCCGAGTGGAAAGTCGCGTCGGTTGCACGGTCTCGGCCGATGGTGCGCTGCAGGCGTTGCGTCGCGAGCTGTACCAACCGATTCCAGCCATGGTCAACGACGATTTTTTTATCAACACCTGCGCACCGATCACTGGCAAACGCGTCGTCTACGTCGACGACGCCAAGGTGCTCGATCAAGGCGTGGACGAAGCCGGCCGACAATTCAGCCGCCGCCAGCGCGTCACCGTCGGCGGCCTGATCAGTCTGGCGGCCCGGCGTGAGCTACTCAACCCGCTGTGCCATGGCCTATACGCCATCGCATTGATTAGCCACAAGCTGATCCGCCGGCTGGCGCCAGTGCTGTTGCTGCCCCTGCTGGTGGCTAACCTCTGGCTGCTAAATGAGCATGGCTTCTACCGCCTGGCCTTGTCTGCCCAACTGCTCGGCTACGCCTTCGCCGTGGCCGGCCTGCTGGATGTGCGTCATCGCTTGCCTAGACCGTTTCGCCTCGCCGCGTTCGTGCTGGTGACCCTGGCCGGCATGGTCGCCGGCCTGTGGCAGTTCGTGCGCGGACACAGCTACAACCAATGGAACCCCGATCAGACTCGATGAGTGCCTGACATGCCGATCAATACTCACATCAAGACCACCATCAAGCGCACCGGCGGCTGGTTGTACCTGAACACGTCCCTGGGTCGCCATGCATTACGCGGCGCCGGCGTCATTCTGATGTTGCACCGGGTACTGAACAACGACCGCGCCGCCGAATTGCCTCATCGCAACGAGCTGTGCGTGGGGCCCGAAGCGTTCGAACACTTGTTGATCTGGCTGCAGCAACATTTTGAATGCGTGCCGTTGATGACCTTGTTGCTGGCCGACCCTGAAAGCGTCCCGAACCGTCCCCGGGTGGCCCTGACCTTCGACGACGGCTGGCGCGACAACGCCATGAACGCCTTTCCTCTGCTGCGCCAGTACCAAATGCCGGCGAGCATTTTCCTCTCCACCGACTTCGTCGGCAGTCGCCAGCATTTCTGGTGGGAGAGCATCGGCGAAACCTTGTGGGGCAGCCATGGGCAGCTGGCGCGGCGCTCGTTGATCGAGCATTTGCAGCACGCCGGCCGGCCGTTGCCGGTGCTGCTCGACGATATCGACGACGAGCGCCGCAGCCTGGCGCTGACGCATTACCTGCAAAGCCTCAAGAGCCTCGATCCACGCACCTTGAGCGACCTCACCGAAGCCTGCCCCCAGGGTTCCCAACCCCAAGCCCTGGACTGGTCCCAGGTGCGCATGCTCGAAGATTCCGGACTGGTGCGCTTCGGTCCCCACGGCGCCAGCCACGCGATCCTGACCGGGCTGGACGACCAGCGCCTGCATGAAGAACTGTCCCGCAGTTGGACCGCGTTGGAAAATGGCTGTGCCCAACCCTTGCCAGTGTATTGCTACCCCAACGGTGACAATGACGCCCGTGTGCGCGAGCAGGTGGCGGCCCACGGTTTTTCGTTCGCACTGGGCACCGAGGCCGGACTGTATCGCCATGACGGCGACCCTCTGAACCTGCCACGTTTCGGCGTCAGCCAACGCAACGCCTGTCACCCTGAGTTATTGGCCTGGCGTATTCGCCGAGGAGTCCGTTCATGAACCGTGCACGTTACCTCAGGCTCTTGGTAATGAGCATGGGCACTAGCCTGGCGATGATCGGCCTGCGCCTGCTGCGCAACGTGTTGCTGGCACGGATCCTGGGGCCCAGCGAACGCGGGCTGTTGGCGCTGCTCAGCACCCTACCGGACCTGATCAGCGCCACCACCAGTGGGGGCCTGAATTCCGCCGTCGGTTATCAGGCGGCGCAGCATCGCTCAATGAGCCTGTTGCTCAGCCACGTGCTGGTCTTCGGTTGTCTGCTGGCGGGGTTGCTGACGCTGCTGGTGGTGGCGCTGGTGCGTGAGTTCGGCGCCGAACTGGACATCACCACGCAACTGGGACTGCTGGCCTGGCTGCTGTTGCTGGCCGTGCCGCTGGCGGCGCTCAAGACCGGCCTGCTGACCCTGCACAATGCCTCCGGCGGCGTCGGCGTGTTCAACGCCTTGCGGCTGATGGAATCTTTGGTCCCGCTGTTGCTGTTCGTGGCGCTGTTCTGGATGTGGAAAGACACGGCGCTGGAAGCGGCGCTGATCAGTTGGCTGGCGGGCCTGAGTCTGGTGGTGCTGGCGGGTTGGATGTGGTTGCGTCGCGATCACGCGGTCACCCTGCGCTGGGATCGCGCCGGCCAGACCGAACTGTTGCGTTACGGTGCCCGCAGTCATCCGGACCTTTTGTTCCAGCAACTGATGACGCGCTCGGATTACCTGTTCATCGGCGCGCTGTTGGGCAGCACGGCGCTAGGGCACTACGCCATGGCCAGCGCGGCGGCCGAACTGCTGCATATCGTGCCGGAAGCAGTCACCACGCCGCTGATGAAACGCCTGCTGCAGCAGGACAGCGACATGAAGCGCCTGACCCCGCTGGCCTTGCGCTTGACCGCCACGGCCATGCTGGGCGCCTGCCTGGGCATGGTACTGGTGGGCGAATGGCTGATCGTTACCCTGTTCGGCATCGCCTATCAACCGGCGTACCCGGCCCTGCTGGCGCTGCTGCCAGGGGTGTTCGGGTTGTGCTATGCGAGCATCCTGCGCCTGGACCTGCTGGGCAAGAACCGCCCCGGCACCGTTTCGCTGCTGATGGGCGGGGGGGCGCTGTTGAACCTGGCGCTGAACCTGATTTTAATCCCGCGCTACGGCATCGTCGGTGCTGCCGCCGCGTCCTCGATCGCCTACTTGGGTGTCACCTTGGCCATGCTTGTCATGTATTGCCGCCTCAGCGGCGTGGCGTTGTGGCGGACACTGATCATCCTGCCCAGCGATTTGCTGCCGATGCGTCAGATGCTGTTGGGGAAATCCGCGTGAACACCGTCGTCAGCAAAACCGCCATCGCGAGCAAGCTCGCTCCCACAGGGTCCGGTGTAGGACGTGGCATCTGCACCCACCGCAGATCCACTGTGGGAGCGAGCTTGCTCGTGATGGCGGTGGGTCAGTTGGCGATGATGCTGCGGATGAAGACCTCTTCGCGAGCAGGCTCGCTCCCACAGTGGAAGATCGGCGCGTGCCTATGTTTTCTCGCGCTGGCAACCTCGGTCCATGGCGCGTCCATGCAATGGACCGGCATCCGTGACGGCAGCCTGTACCTGCAAACTGACCGTCAGGACGCTGTCACCGTGCGCTGGGTGCCCGCCTGGCAAGCCGAGGCCAATGCCGAACATCTGTATCTGCTCGATGGCCAGGGACGATTGGCGGGTGAGCGCCTGGTCAAGGCGGATCAGCCCCGCGGCGAACAGCAGTGGCCGCTGCCGCCGGGGGCCGCCAGTTATCGCCTGGAAATCCCCGGCTACAGCTTCCGTCGCTACACCGTTGAGCACGACGCGCGCACCCGCGCCCTATTTGCCCCGGCAAAGGTGCATTTCAATGCCGAAACCCACGACGGCGACGAGCTGTATTTCAAGGTAGCGGCTGGCGAACAGGCGGTGCTGGCAGGCAAGTTTCACGGCGGCGTACGTGCGCTGCAAGCCCGACGCGTCGGCGACGGCAAGCAGTTGCAACTGAACCTCAAGCCATACCGGGCTTATTGGCAGTTCGATCAGGTCGCCCTGCCGATAGCTGACGTCGAACAAATCTGGCGCTTGCGTCTGCTGGGCAACGGCAAGGCCGCGTTCTGGCTGGACGGCACCGCCAACCTGTTCGCCCAGGACCCGGCACACCTGCTGCCACTGCGCGAAGATCCAGGTCAGACTCACCTGAAACTGTATGACGAGGCGCTCGGCACCACCCCCAAGCTGGGCACAGCGCTGCCCTACGAGTTATTGCCGCCGTCCACCTACGCCGTGCTCGATGCGCTCAAACCCCAGGCGGCGACCCTTTACAGCTTCGTCGATATCACGGCGGCCAGGGGCACTTATGAAGATGCCTTCCGACGCTTGTACCAGGACCGCTTCGCCATCAGCCAAAACATCACCCTGTTGGCCCGCAGCCAGCGCCAGGTAGAGCTAAAGGACGACCGGACCAGTCACAGCGGCTTGCAAGCCTGGCTCACGGCGACCCGTGCTTTGGGCGGCAATGGCCTCCATTACCTCAGTTTTGCCGATGAGCCGAACCTCAATTACCCCGACTTCGCCAGTTTCCAGCAACTGTTCCAGAGCATGGCTGCCCAAGTCCGCGCCGATCCCGCCAACGCACGTGCCGGTGTCCGCATCGCCATGCCGGCCAGCTCCCAGTTCACCAACGGCCCCTTCATTGAAAATGCCGCTGACAAGCGCGGGATCGACTGGGCACGGCGCCTGCTGGCGACGTCCGACGACCAGATCGACGCCCTGGCCTGGCATGAATGGATGATCCGCGACCTGCTGGCGACCCGGGTCTACCGCGACAGTGTCCGTCAGGCCGCCAACCTGGTGGGACTGGACAGCCAAGGTCGGCCGCGCAAAGCCTTGCTGTTGGACCAGACCAACATGTCCGCCGGTTCGAGCCTGAGCCCTTACGACCAGGAAACCCACTACGCCGCCCTCTGGTGGACGTCGGTGGTCATTAACGCCTCGGCCGACGGCTGGCTGGACATGCTCAACTGGTTCATGGCCGCCGACGAACCGGAGTATCCCAAAGGCATGGTGCGGGTGCTGGACGATCAGCGCTTCGAGCTCAAGCCCGTGGGCCTGGCCCAGCAGTTCATTCAACAGCACTGGCTCGACCAGGTGCTGCGCCTGGACAACGACGCGTTTGAAGTCGATGTGCTGGCCATGGCCACCGGCAAGCAACGCAATCTGCTGGGCGTGAACAAAAGCACACGAGCCCATCAAGTCAGCCTCGACGGCACAGCCTGCCCTCAGCCAGCCATGACCCTGCTGTATTTCGGCCCGGACAACCGCAGCCACAACGTTGCGTTTGACTGCAAGGGCGGCCAGGTCAGGTTTCTCCTGCCAGGGGAAACCGTGTTCGCCCTCAGTTGGACAGCTCCCCTTTCCCCCCAACCTGCCACCCGTCAGGAGGCACCATGAACGCTCTGCAAACATTGCGTGATCGCATTCAGAAAAAAGGTCTGCGCGCTGTCCTAAAACAGCTATGCAGACGCTACGTATTTTCCCACACCCGACTGGTGTGGCTGGAGCATGATATACGGACCCCGCTCCCCCCCCATAACCTCAAGCCCTACCCACCGATGCGCCTGGAGTCCATCACGGTCAGCAACGCCGATGCTTTTGCCCGGCACTTCGGCAACCGCGTCGAAACCATGCGCGAGTTGGCGGCCGAAGGCTACACAGGCTTGATGTACCTGGATGATCAGGGTGACACCGTGGGCTTCGCCTGGGCCAGTACACGGGACTATTTCGACCGCCATTTCTATCGCTGCAACTTCCCGATCAAGCCTGGCGAGTACTTTCAGTTCGGCGGCGAGGCGATTCGTGAATACTGGGGTACCCGTATCTCGGCGGACATGCAGTTGGAAGTGTGGAAAGTCATGGCGGACCACGGTTGCAACACAATGGTCGATGTCTGCGATTTGCAAAACATCCAGGCGATCAAGATGCATATCCGCATGGGCTTCCAAGAGCGCGGGCAGATCACACACATATACCGTTTGCTCGGTCATTGGCGTTTTTTGCGCAATACGTCTTACACCGGCACGGCACTGGACGCCTTTCGTAAACCGGCGCAGCCGGCTGCCTCGACTTCGGCGGCCTGATCCCCATGGCGATCCGGTTCCAATGGTGTCGCTCCCTGGGCGCGGCGGACTTTCCTGCACCAGCTTATGAACAGCTGCGAACCCAGGTGGCCGACGCAACACCGTTCAACACCCTGGCCTGGCTGCAAGCGGCGGAATTCGCCCTGTTGCCCGAGCAGCAATTGCATGTGCTGCTGGGCTGGCAGGACCAGACCTTGTGCCTTTGCCTGCCCCTGGTATCAGGACTTGAACGTATCGGCGGGCTGCGGTTCCGGGTGTTGCATCACTTGGGTTTTCCAATGACCGACCGCATCGCCCTGCTGGCGCGCCTGGACACCGAAGACATGGGCCAGGCGCTGATGCAGATCCGTCAGCACTTGCCTCACACGTTGCTGCAATTGAATGAAGTGATCGAGCCGGTCGGTGAGCAAAGCGTCCTCAGCGCCTGGATGGCGCTGAGTTCAACCGGGGAACGGCGGCTCAGTTGCCGGGTTCCGGTGCACTTGATCGATGACAGTGACCGTCAAGAGATATCCGGTGATCCACGCTACAAATTGCGCCGGGCGCGCAAGCGAATTGCCGCTTGCGGTGCCGAAATCCACCGAGTGACGCCAGACGCCATCAGCATGGGACAGCTGTTGCGGGCACTTGCCAGTGTCGAGGCTGCTAGCTGGAAAGGTGATGAAGGTGTCGGCATCTTCGCCGACCCCAGACGCCAGCAATGGATGAACCACGCCTTCACCGCCCTCGCCGCCCAAGGCCTGGTGCGGGTGGTGCTGTTGGAACTGAACGGCGAATGCATCAGCTATCGCCTCGGCCTGCTGGACCAGGGGCGGCTGTATGACTACAACCTGGCGTTCCTGCCGCAGCATGCCGACCTGGGCAGCGGCCGGGTACTGCTCGAAGAGTGGATTCACTGGGGACTGGACGAGAACTGGCGCTGGATCGATGCATCACGGGTCAGCCTGGAGAACTCCAGCCATCAGTTACACGAACGCATGACGGGCCAACTGGAACACTGGCGCTGGAGTTTTTATTCATGGCAGCCCGGTGGCTTGTTCCTGGGATTTGCCTTGAGGCTCTGGAAAAGCTTGAAGCCATGGCTTGGCAAACGCCGGACCAAACCGACCGCGACGACGGCATCGTCCTCCCCAAAGAACCAGGAGAATACGAATGCCTCGTCAAGTGACCGTCAACGCTGACGACTTCGGACTCAGCCTCAGCGATAACGCACTGATCCTGCGGGCCTTCGAGACCGGCGTGATCAGTTCCGCCACGGCCATGGCCAACATGCCGGGTTTCGAGCCAGCCTGTGAACTGGCCCGGCAACCGCTGCTCAATGGCCACGTTGGTTGCACTTCAGTCTCAGCTATAGCCCGCCGCTGGGCCAGGTGATCGCATCGCGCCCGGTTTTTTGCGATGCCAATGGCCAGTTCGACCTGAACCTGTCGCGCTATTGCCTGCGCCTGGGCTCAAAGGACTTGGCGGCGGTGAAGGATGAACTGCAGGCGCAATGGCAACACTGACTGGACCGCGGCCTGCGTCCCAGCCACCTCGACGCCCATCAACATGTGCATAACATCTGGCCCATCGGCGAACTGGTGGACCGCTTCGCCGCCCGGCAAGGTGTGCCCATGCGCCTGGCGGGCGTGCCCAAGGTCGCGCATGACCGAACCATGGGGATGCGCATTGACGGGGACGCAGGAGGTTGTTTGTGGCGAGGGAGCTTGCGCCCGCTCGGCTGCGCAACAGTCGCAAAACGGTGGAGGAATCTGCTACAAGGCATCTTCGGTTTCGAGTAGCGAATGGCATCGATGGCTTCACTCTTGTTTTCTGGCCTGAAACGCCGCTGGTTGGCCTGGCTGTGCATGAGCGCATTGGTCGTCGGCCTGCCAGTGGGCTGCGCCGTGTTGCAGCATAAAGAGCGGGAACTGGTCTTTCGCATCGAGCCGGGGACAGCGAGCTGGTTCAGTGGGCTGCCCAGCAGTGTGCAGGAGTTCGACCTCAAGCCAAACAGCTTCAAGGCCGGGGAAAATATCCACGGCTGGTGGTGGCCGGCCGAACGCAAGAACGCGCCGGCCATCCTGTATTTGCACGGTGTGCGCTGGAATTTGACCGGCCAATTGTTTCGTATCCAGCAACTGCGGGCGCTGGGCTATTCGGTACTGGCCATCGATTACCGGGGCTTTGGCAAAAGTCATGGGGATCTGCCCTCGGAAGCCAGCGTCTATGAAGATGCGCGCATCGCCTGGGAGCGTCTCGAAGTGCTGCAACCGGACCCAAGCCTGCGGCTGATCTATGGTCATTCCCTGGGCGGCGCCGTCGCGGTGGACCTCGCTGCGCAGCTCGGTCAGCAGGCGGCGAAGGATGGCAAAGCCCAGGTCCGAGGCCTGGTGATCGAATCCACGTTCACCTCCCTGGGCGATGTCGCCACCGCGATGGCGAATACATCCCTGCCAGTGCGCTGGTTGCTGTCGCAGAAGTTCGACTCCATCGACAAGATCGGCGAGATCAACATGCCGCTGCTGATTGTCCATGGCGCCGCCGACCGCTACGTGCCGCCACGCTTCAGCGAGCAACTGTTCAACGCCGCCCGGGAACCCAAGCGCCTGCTGCTGGTGCCCGGGGCGACGCATAACAACAGCATGAGCCTGGCAGGCAAGCACTACCGGCAGGCCTTGGATACCCTGATGAAAAGCGCCCCCACCCCCGTGGCCGGAAACGCCCCCGCCGGCCCGGCCAAAGCGGGCTGATCCACAGAACTATCCACGCCCCTCCTGTGGGAAGCGGTGGGTCAGTTATGGAGATGTTGGCTGTGCTGCCGCCATCGCGAGCAAGCTCGCTCCCACAGGGGTTCCGAGGTGTTCTCAGGTATCGCATGCACCACAGTTTTTTTCGAGGTGTTCTCAGGTAGCAAATGCACCACAGATCCCTTGTGGGAGCGAGCTTGCTCGCGATGGCGGTGGGTCAGGCGACGATGAACCGTCAGGCCCCCGCGCCAAACCGGTCACGGCTGTTGGTCAGGTGCAGCCACATGGCGGCGCGGGCGGCGTCCGGGTCCTGGCGTTTGATGGCGTTGAAGATCGCCTCGTGCTCAAGGTTGGCCCATTGTGCCAGCTTGCTCAGATCGGCCTGGCCACGCTCGACCACGTTCACTCGGGTCCTGGGGATCATCGCACTGCCCAGGTGCTGCATGATTTCGACAAAACAGGCATTGTTCGTAGCTTCGGCGATGAGCAGATGGAAACGCCGGTCGGCTTCGACACAGCTGTCGTTGTTGTTGGACAACCGCTGATAGTCGTCCAGCGCCTGGCGCATCTGCTGCAGCTGGTGTTCGCTGCGGCGCTGGGCCGCCAAGGCGACGGCCTGGGTTTCCAGGCCCAGGCGCAGTTCCAGGATCGCCCGCACCCCTGCCGCAGTGTCGACATTAAGGCGCAACCCTGGCTCGCCGGTTTGCGCCAGCACGAAGGTGCCGATGCCGTGCCGGGTCTCTACCAGCCCCGAAGCCTGCAATTTGGAAATCGCCTCGCGCACCACCGTCCGGCTGACGCCATGGGCCTGCACAATGGCCCCCTCCGATGGCAGCTTCTCGCCCGGCTTCAACTGCCCCAGCAAGATGCTCTGGCTCAGCTTCGTCACCAGGTCATGGGCCAGGTTGTGGGTACGCTTGCGCAGGGGCGCGTCGGTGTCTTGCGGCATCGCCGGGGTTCCTTGAAAACAGGCTGTCTGATCGTATCACCAGCGAGCGCGGTAAATCTCACCGCCGATCCATCAACTTGTATGACAACACTCAAGATCAGCTCATTTCAGCCTGAGATCATCTTTTAAAAAACGGCTTCGCACGGGCGATGAAAACGCTGAATAAAATCATAATCGCCGGAAAAACCCAGCAAACACGGCATAAAACCCCGATTCACCCAATCCAATGATGCTGAAAAACAGCTTGTTATTCGAAAAAATCAAGTTGTATGATGTCCATCAACATCAGCACCTGTGCGATGCCCCGCATAAAAATAACGAGTGGGAGAAAAACCAGTGAACACATCCAGCTTCAACGCGAATACCGAAGCAGGTCCGGTGGCGAGCCTTTCAGAAACCAGCAAAGCCCCGATCATCACCAGCATGCAGGTCGTGCCGGTGGCCGGCCATGACGGCATGCTGCTGAACCTCAGCGGCGCCCATGGCCCGTTCTTCACCCGCAACATTGTCATTCTCAAGGACAACGCCGGCCACACCGGCGTGGGCGAGGTGCCCGGCGGCGAGCGCATTCGCCAGACCCTCGAAGACGCCCGCTCGCTGGTGGTCGGCAGCCCCATCGGCACGTACCAGAAGATCCTCAACACGGTGCGCCAGGCCTTCGCCGACCGCGATGCCGGCGGCCGTGGCTTGCAGACCTTCGACCTGCGCATCACCATCCACGCGGTCACCGGCCTGGAAGCGGCGCTGCTGGATCTACTCGGCCAACATCTGGACGTACCGGTCGCCGCCCTGCTCGGCGAAGGCCAGCAACGCGACGAAGTGAAAATGCTCGGCTACCTGTTTTACGTCGGCGATCGCCAGCAGACCGACCTGGCCTATCGCAGCGAACCGGACGCCGACAACGACTGGTTCCGCGTCCGTCACGAGAAGGCCCTGGACGCCGCCGCCGTGGTCCGCCTGGCCGAAGCGGCCCAGGCTCGCTATGGCTTCCAGGACTTCAAGCTCAAGGGCGGCGTGCTCCAAGGCGACGCAGAAATCGAAGCGGTCACGGCACTGGCCGAGCGCTTTCCCCAGGCACGCATCACCCTGGACCCGAACGGCGCCTGGTCACTCAAGGAAGCGATCCGTTTGTGCCGCGACCAACATAAGGTGCTGGCCTATGCCGAGGACCCTTGTGGTGCCGAGAACGGCTATTCGGGGCGCGAGGTCATGGCCGAGTTCCGCCGCGCCACGGGCCTCAAGACCGCGACCAACATGATCGCCACCGACTGGCGCGAGATGGGCCACGCCATCACCTTGCAGTCCGTGGACATTCCCCTGGCCGATCCGCATTTCTGGACCATGCAGGGTTCCGTGCGAGTGGCGCAGATGTGCAACGAATGGGGCCTGACCTGGGGCTCGCACTCCAACAACCACTTCGACATTTCCCTGGCGATGTTCACCCACGTGGCCGCCGCCGCACCGGGCGACATCACCGCCATCGACACTCACTGGATCTGGCAGGACGGCCAGCGGCTGACCAAGGCGCCCTTGCAGATCCAGGGCGGCTGCGTGCAGGTGCCGAAAAAACCGGGGCTAGGGATCGAGCTGGACACCGACCAACTGGCCAAGGCCCATGAGCTGTACAAAGGCATGGGCCTGGGGGCGCGGGACGATGCGGTAGCGATGCAGTTCCTGATTCCGGGCTGGACGTTCAACAACAAGCAACCGTGCCTGGTTCGTTAAAGCGACCAATACCCCTTGCTTGAAGTCACCCACGACTTCTTGTGGGAGCGAGCTTGCTCGCGATGACGGTGGGTCAGCCACATTGATGTCGACTGACACTTCGCTATCGCGAGCAAGCTCGCTCCCACATTGGGTCTATGGAGCCCATGAGCTGGAAGTCACCCACGACTTCTTGTGGGAACGAGCTTGCTCGCGATGACAGTGGGTCAGCCACATTGATGTCGACTGACACTCCGCTATCGCGAGCAAGCTCGCTCCCACATTGGGTCTATGGAGCCCATGAGCTGGAAGTCACCCATGACTCCCTGTGGGAGCGAGCTTGCTCGCGATGACGGCGGCACATCCAACATCGCCTTCTCAGGCAGACCGCATCGCGAGCAGGCTCGCTCCCACAGGGGACTGTGTAATCAGATCTAGCCCTCCGGCCGCAGGATCAACACCGCCAACGGCGGCAGGTTGAGTTCCAGGGACAAGGCCTGGCCGTGGCTGGGCACTTCTTCGGTGGAGGCACCACCGCCGTTGCCGTAGTTGGAACCGGCGTAGGTGTCGGCATCGCTGTTGAGCAATTCGACCCAGCGCCCGGCGAACGGCACGCCGACCCGGTAGGCCTCGCGCGGCACCGGGGTGAAGTTGGCGACCACCAGCACCGGCCGGCCCTCCTTGCTCCAGCGCAGCCAGGCGTAAACGCTGTTGAGCGCATCGTCGCCAATCAACCATTGAAACCCCTGCGGCGCGTCATCCTGGTCATGCAGCGCCGGCTCTTCCCGATAGAGCCGGTTCAGATCGCTCACCAGCTTCTGCACGCCCCGGTGCTCAGGATATTGCAGCAGGTACCAGTCCAACTGCTGATCGTGGTTCCACTCGCGCCATTGGCCGAACTCACAGCCCATGAACAACAGTTTCTTGCCGGGATGGCCCCACATGAAACTGAGGTAGGCCCTGAGGTTGGCGAATTTCTGCCAGCGGTCACCGGGCATCTTGTCGATCAGCGAGCGTTTGCCATGGACCACTTCGTCGTGGGAAATCGGCAGCACGAAACGCTCGGACCAGGCATATACCAGACCGAAGCTCAGTTCGTTGTGGTGATGGGCGCGGTACACCGGGTCTTGCTGGATGTAATGCAGCGAATCGTGCATCCAGCCCATGTTCCACTTGTAGGCGAAACCCAGGCCACCTTGCTGGGTGCTCTGGCTGACCCCCGGCCACGCCGTGGACTCTTCGGCGATGACCAGCGCGCCAGGAGTTTCCAGCGCCACCACATCGTTGAGGTGCCGCAAAAAATCGATGGCTTCAAGGTTTTCCCGGCCGCCGTGGCGGTTGGGTACCCACTCGCCAGCCTTGCGCGAATAGTCGCGGTACAACATCGAGGCCACGGCATCCACCCGCAGGCCATCGACGTGGAAATGCTTGAGCCAGTGCAGCGCCGACGCCAGCATGAAACCGTGCACTTCGGTGCGGCCCAGGTTGTAGATCAGCGTATCCCAATCCTGGTGGAAACCCTCCAGCGGGTTGCCGTATTCGTACAGTGCGGTGCCGTCGAACTGGGCCAGGCCGTGGGTATCGGTGGGAAAATGCGCCGGCACCCAGTCGAGGATGACCCCGATATTGGCCTGGTGGCAGGCGTTGATGAACGCGGCGAAATCGTCGGGCGAACCGAAGCGTGCCGTTGGCGCGAATTGCGACAGCGGCTGATAGCCCCAGGAGCCACCAAATGGGTGTTCCATGATCGGCATCAGCTCAATGTGAGTGAAGCCCAGATCCTTGACGTACGGAATCAGCCGCTCGGCCATTTCATGCCAGTTGTATTGCCGGGCCACCTCCCCCGCTTCGTCGATTTCGCACTGCCAGGAGCCGGCGTGCAATTCATAGATCGACAATGGCGCGCCCGGTAGCTGGCGTTCGCGACGGTTTTGCATCCACTCGTCGTCCTGCCACTCGATCTTCAAAGGTGCAGCGACTTTCGACGCCGTATCCGGCGGCATTTGCGTGGCCAACGCCACCGGGTCGGCCTTGAGGGGCAGAATGCCGTGGGCCCCAAGGATTTCATACTTGTAGCCTTCGCCGGAGCCAAGCCTCGGGATGAAGATCTCCCACACGCCGGATGGATAGCGGATACGCATCGGATGCCGGCGCCCATCCCAGACGTTGAAATCCCCGACCACCGAGACACGCCGGGCATTCGGCGCCCAGACCGCGAAACGCACGCCGTCGATACCGTCGACGGTGGTCAGTTGCGCGCCGAGGCAGGAGCTGAGGTCGCGGTGATTACCCTCGGCAAACAGGTAAAGGTCCATCTCCCCCAGCAGCGGCCCGAAGCTGTACGGGTCCTCCGCCACTTGCTCGCCGCCGGCCCAGCGAGTGCGCAGCAAGTACGCCTGGGCGCGATCGAAATGGCCGACGAACAACCCCGGGGTTTCGGTCTGTTGCAGGTCACCGAGCTCTTCACCGCCGTCGCGAGCGAGCACCTGCACGCTCAACGCGCCGGGCAGGTAAGCCCGGATGAATTGCCCGCCCGCACCGTCGCCATGGGGGCCAAGGATGGAAAACGGGTCATGGTGTTCGGCGCGCACCAGCGCGTCGATGTCATGGGGGGCCGGCAGCAATGACTCTTTGGCCTGCCCCTGGGGTTCTTTGTTCGAGACACTCATGATTCTCTCCACTAAATCGGTCCGGCTAAGTCGGAAAAGGGTTTCAGCCCACTCAATAACCCGTACAGACCGTGCAAAGGCACGGGCAGCCAGGCGGGGCGATTCTCGGCTTCATAGGCCACTTCATAGGCCGCCTTCTCCAGGCCGAACAACGCCAGCGCAGCGTCTTCGCCTTCAGCATCCTTCCATTCATGAGCAAGACTAGCTGCCGCCAGTCGATATGCTTGGACAAATGCCTCGCGGGCCTCTTTTAAATAACGATCTGCCACCCGTTGCCGCGCCGCATCGGCATCGGCGGTGCTGTCGACAGTGTTCAAATGGATCGCCATGGCGGCGGCGTAATCGAAGGAACGCAATACGCCACTGACGTCCTTGTACGGGCTGTGCTTGCCCCGACGTTCATGCAGCGGCCGTGCGGGCTCGCCTTCGAAGTCGATCAGGTAGGCGTCGCCCTTGATCACCAGCACCTGCCCCAAGTGCAGGTCGCCGTGGACGCGGATACGCAAGCCACCGACAGCCTTGCCGGCCAACGCCTGGATATGGGCCAGGACGGTTTTCTTGTGCTCCATCAAACGTGCGACCATGGCCTGGTCCGCCGGGTTCAATTGGCCCTGGTTCTGCTTGAGCAGACGCAAGGCGTTTTCCACTTGCGCGGTCACGTCCTTGCCGATGGCCTGGGCTTCCTTGGCATTGGTGGCCTGGGGAGCGAAGTCCGGATCGTCGGTGGCTTGGGCCAGCACCTGGTGCATTTCCCCCAGGCGTTGACCGAGCATGCCGGCAAAATCCTTCAGCTCGCCCAAGGCATTGTAGTGTTGCTCCTGTTCGGACACGGCATCGGCCAACTCATCACGCAACGCACGTTCGAGGTTGTTCTGGGTCCATTCCCACGCATCGCCCTGGTTGCTCAAATAGCCCTGGGCAATCATCAACAGCGCATCCTCGCCCTGGGCATCGCGGCGGATCACCGACCCCAGCAGCGGTGAGATATTGCTGAAGCCCGCAGCCGTCAGATAGGCACTCATCTCCAGTTCCGGATGCACGCCCGAGGCGACTTTGCGGATCAGCTTGAGCACCAGGCTGCCGCCGACCACCACCGAACTGTTGGACTGCTCGGCGGACAGGTAACGCACTTCCGGCTCAGCCCCCAGGTTCAACGCGCTCAGGCCTTCGGTGGGCTCGAACCGCAATTCACCTTCGGTGCAGGGCAGCACCGTACCGGCCTGCATGCCTTGCAGCACGGCCCGTATGAAATGTTCCAAGCTGAACGCATCGGTGATCAAACCGACTTGGCGAACCCTGCGCACGCGGGACAATGCCAATTGCTGTGGCAACGCCGCGCCCACCTGATCTTCAGGTAGCAGGCCGAACGGCAGTTGATAGCGCAAGGTCTGGCCAGCACTGGTGACGTCGATTTCGCTGAGCAGCACCGGATGCTGCGGATCGCCGAAGCGCACGCCATAGACAATATTGACCTTCTCGATCGCACTGTCCTTGCCAGCGAACCAGCGGCGGTTCTGCAACCAGCTCGGCAGGATGGTCTGCTCCAGGGTGGTGCGCGACGGCGCTTCGAGCAACTCTTCCAGGCGTTTTTTCAACACAAGGGTGGTGAAGTCCGGCAGGCTTTGGGCCGGTTCCACATGCCAGCTCGGCATCTGGTTTTCGGCGGCCAGGGCGAACCAGTAGAAGCCGTACGGTGGCAGGGTCAGCAGGAAATTCAGCTGGCCGATGGGTGGGAAGGCATTGCCGCCCAACATTTCCACCGGAACCATGCCGGCGTAGGCCGACAGGTCCAGCTCGGCAGCCTGCGCACTGCGGGACACGTTGGCCACGCACAGGATGATTTCGTGCTTGCCATCGGGCCCGGTGTATTCGCGGGTATACGCCAGGATCCGACGATTGCTCGGCGAGAGCATCTTCAACGTGCCCCGGCCAAAGGCCTTGGATTGCTTGCGTACCGCCAGCATTCGCCGGGTCCAGTTGAGCAGCGAGTGCGGGTCGCCGGCCTGGGTTTCGACGTTGACCGACTGGTAGCCGTATTGCGGATCCATGATCGGCGGCAGCACCAGGCTGGCCGGGTCGGCCCGGGAGAAACCGCCGTTGCGGTCAATGGACCACTGCATCGGTGTGCGCACGCCATCGCGGTCGCCCAGGTAGATGTTGTCGCCCATGCCGATTTCATCGCCGTAATACAACGTCGGCGTGCCGGGCATCGACAGCAGCAGGCTGTTGAGCAATTCCACGCGGCGACGATCACGCTCCATCAACGGTGCCAGGCGTCGGCGAATCCCCAGGTTGATCCGCGCCCGACGATCGGCCGCGTAGTAGTTCCACAGGTAATCGCGCTCCTTGTCGGTGACCATCTCCAGGGTCAGCTCATCGTGGTTGCGCAGGAAAATCGCCCACTGGCAGTTGGCGGGGATCTCCGGAGTCTGGCGCAGGATGTCGGTGATGGGGAAACGGTCTTCCTGGGCCAGCGCCATGTACATGCGCGGCATCAACGGGAAGTGGAACGCCATGTGGCACTCGTCACCATTCATTCCCTCGGCATCCACATCGCCGAAGTACAGTTGGGTATCTTCCGGCCACTGGTTGGCTTCGGCCAGCAGCATGCGGTCGGGGTAGTTGGCGTCGATCTCGGCACGGATCTGCTTGAGGACGTCGTGGGTCTCAGGCAGGTTTTCGTTGTTGGTGCCGTCGCGCTCGATCAGGTATGGAATGGCGTCCAGGCGCAGGCCGTCGATGCCCATGTCCAGCCAGTAGCGCATCACCGACAACACGGCCTTGATCACCTGTGGATTATCGAAGTTGAGGTCGGGCTGGTGGGAGTAGAAACGGTGCCAGAAGTACTGGCCGGCCACCGGGTCCCAGGTCCAGTTGGATTTCTCGGTGTCGAGGAAAATGATCCGCGTACCGTCGTACTTGTGATCGTCGTCGGACCAGACGTAGAAATCCCGCGCTGCCGAACCCGGCTTGGCCTTGCGCGCGCGCTGGAACCACGGATGCTGATCCGAGGTGTGGTTGATGACCAGCTCGGTAATGACCCGCAGGTTGCGCTTGTGGGCTTCGGCAATGAACCGCCGCGCATCGGCCATGGTGCCGTAGTCGGGGCTGACGCCACGGTATTCGGCAATGTCATAACCGTCGTCGCGCCGCGGCGAAGGATAGAAAGGCAACAGCCAGATGGTGTTGACGCCCAGGTCGGCGATGTAGTCGAGCTTCTCGATCAGGCCGGGAAAGTCGCCGATCCCGTCGTTGTTGGAGTCGAAATAGGATTTTACGTGGACCTGGTAAATCACCGCGTCCTTGTACCAGAGCGGGTCTTTGATAAAGGTGGCAGACCGGGGTTTCTTCGCCATTTGCAACTCCTGATAATTCATTAAAGCCGCGGGATACAGGCTTGTGAGATCTTTTTGTGGCGAGGGGATTCAGCGAAACCGTACCGCTTTGTGGGAGCAAAGCTTGCTCGCGATACAGGGCGCCTCCGTTCCTCAGGAGACCGCGTCATCTTCATCGCGGGCAAGCCTTGCTCCCACAGCGTCACGCCACACTGATCCGCCAGATCCCGAACGGCTGGTTCGCCGGGTCAATGCGCATGAACTGATACTTGCCATACCAGGTCCAGCGGTGCCCGCTCATCAAATCCTCGCCCTGGGTCTGGGCATCGTCCGGCAAGCCCATCTCCCACAGCGGCAATTCGAAATTGGCTTCCTGCGGGTTGTGCGGATCAAGGCTCACCGCCACCAGGATGAAATTGCTGCCATCGGCTGTGCGCTTGCCGAAATAGAGAATGTTGTCGTTCCAGGCGTTATAGATTTTCAGGCCCAGGTGGCTATGCAGCGCTGGGTTCTGTCGGCGGATGCGGTTGAGCTGGGCGATCTCGGCAACGATGTTGCCCGGCGCGGTGAAGTCGCGAGGACGAATCTCGTACTTCTCCGAATCGAGGTATTCCTCCTTGCCCGGTACCGGGGCCGATTCGCACAGTTCGAAGCCCGAATACATGCCCCACAGGCCTGAGCCCATCGTTGCCAAGGCCGCACGGATCAAGAAGCCCGGGCGCCCCGACTCATGGAGAAAGGCCGGGTTGATGTCTGGCGTGTTGACGAAAAAATTCGGTCGGTAGCATTCGCGCCAAGGCGATTCATTGAGTTCGCTGAAGTAAGTCGCCAGTTCGGCCTTGCTGTTGCGCCAGGTGAAATAGGTGTAGCTCTGGGAATAACCGACCTTGCCCAGGCGCGCCATCATCGCCGGGGTGGTGAACGCTTCAGCCAGGAAGATCACTTCGGGGTATTGAGCCCGGACATCGGCGATCAGCCATTGCCAGAACGGCAGCGGCTTGGTGTGCGGGTTGTCGACGCGGAATATCTTCACGCCTTCATTGACCCAACCCACCACGATGTCCCGCAGCTCCAGCCATAGGCTAGGAATCGCATCCGCCGCATAGAAGTCGACGTTGACGATGTCCTGGTATTTCTTCGGCGGGTTTTCCGCGTATTTGATCGTGCCGTCCGGCCGCCAGCTGAACCAGCCCGGGTGTTGCTTGAGCCACGGGTGATCCTGGGAACACTGGATCGCAAAGTCGAGGGCGATTTCCAGGCCGTGGTCCGCAGCTGCCGCCACCAGACGCCGGAAGTCCTCGCGGCTGCCCAATTGCGGGTGAATGGCCTCGTGCCCGCCCTCCTCGCTGCCGATGGCATAAGGGCTGCCCGGGTCGTCGGGGCCGGCGGTGAGGGAGTTGTTCGGACCTTTGCGGAAACTGCGACCGATGGGGTGGATCGGCGGGAAGTACAGCACGTCGAAGCCCATATCCTGGATCACCGCCAGGCGCGAATGCACGTCGTTGAAGGTGCCGTGGCGAGCGGGACTATCAGTGATCGAGCGCGGAAACAACTCGTACCAACTGGCAAATTCGGCCAGTTTGCGCTCCACGTCCAACGGGTACTGAGGGCTGATGCTCAGGTAAGGCCGGTGGTCGGCCTGTGACATGAGATCGGCGCTGCGCGGCGCCAGGAACAGTGCCACCTGTTCGGCCGGCAACAGGCCGGAGAGTTCGTGGTGCAATGCGGCCAGCTGTTCGCTCAGCTCGCCTTCGCTGCGCTCGGAGGCCATCTGCACTTGATTGCGCCCTTCCTGCAGCTCCAGGCTGATAGGCACCCCGGCGCCGAACTTCTTCTCCAGTTCGTAGCGAAAGCTGGCGAACTGATCGATCCAGGCTTCGATACAGAACACATAACGGCCCTGCTCCGGCACAGTGAACTGACCGTGCCAGCCGTTATTGCCCAGGTCACTCATGACCTCGCTGTTCCATACCTCGTCCTGCTGCGAACGCCAGCGAATGCGCACCGCCAGCTTGTCGTGACCGTCGGCGAACACTTTACTGGTCACCGTCACGTCCTGTCCGGCCACGGCCTTGGCGGCAAATTGCCCG
This sequence comes from Pseudomonas sp. Soil_N_39, assembly GCF_057655955.1. Classification (NCBI taxonomy): domain Bacteria; kingdom Pseudomonadati; phylum Pseudomonadota; class Gammaproteobacteria; order Pseudomonadales; family Pseudomonadaceae; genus Pseudomonas; species Pseudomonas sp. Soil_N_39. The sequence continues at coordinate 88,884 of NZ_JBDGLI010000007.1, read as the reverse complement.
CCGTCGATCACCGGCATGGTGTTTTCAATCGCGATACGCGGTAACAACAAGGCTTGAGACAACGGCAAATGCGGGTTGCAGGCCAGGTCAGACGGGTGTTCAGCAGTCATCGAGCATCGCTCCTTTTACGCCCCATGGACGCGCTTGTGGCGGTAAAGGCCCAACGGGTCCCTGAAAAAAACTCACTTAAACTCCGAACCGGGACGACGGCTAAAAGTTCAGCGGGATTTGCCCTCGATGCATCCGGGATCAAAGCCGGCGCAGGATGGTCAACAACAATAAGCACGACTCAAGCCATGTGCGTTACGGAGACCCGTCCCGATGAACATTCCCATCCCGGCCGAAACACCCGATCCGAACATCGACGACCCGACCTTGCCCCCGCCCGGCCCTGATCCGGAACCGATTCCAGAGAAAGACCCACCGCTGGACCCACAACCGCCCAAGGGTGACCCGCCCAACGAGAATGTGCCAGAACAGGCTTGAATCAATGGCCTGATGGCAATTCCCTGTGGGCGCGAGCTTGCTCGCGATAGCGGAGTGTCATTCAGCATAGTGGCTAGCTGATCCTCCACCATCGCGAGCAAGCTCGCTCCCACAGGTTTTATGTATTCAGGCTGATGGTTTGTCGTCCTTCTCCAGCGCCCGGACAATCACCGGCATCACACTGAAGATCGCCAGCGCCAGCACCGTGCTGAGCACCGCGGTGGCTTCCCGGCCCAGCCCGGCCGCAACGCCGATTGCGGCGGTCATCCAGAGGCCGGCCGCCGTGGTCAGGCCTTTGACGTGACTTTCGTCGCCATCGTTGTTTTTTAGGATGGTGCCGGCGCCAAGAAAACCGATGCCAGCGACCACGCCTTGGATCACCCGGCTCATGGCGTCGGCCTGGGACCCGGACATCTGTGGCACCAATACAAACAGCGCCGCCCCCAAGGCCACGAGCATGTGGGTTCGCACGCCGGCGGCCTTGCCCTTGTGTTCGCGCTCGAAACCCAGGATGCCGCCCAGCAACGCGGCCATGACCAGGCGCACCGTGACCCGGGTCATCTGCTGGGCATCGGTGATATCGGCGAACTCCGCCTGCAGGGTTATCCAGACTTCATGCCACCAGGCTTCCATGGACCGTCCTCTTTTTCCATTCGATAAACGATGGACCGCAAGCGAAGCCAGAGGTGCGCCTGACCGCTGATCAGGCGTAACGAACCCTGGCTACCGGGCCGCGCCTAATGTTCAGGACATAACGAAGGAAGTGCTGCCATGCCTATAAGTATCAAAAACCAGACCTGCCATTTCGACAGCCTCCCCGGCTCGCCACAGCGCCCCGCCAGCGAGCTGACCATCATCACCGACCCGGACAAGGCCATGTCCGCCGTGGAGATCAATGGCGACCGCGTCTACATCACCGAGGCCGAAGCCGAAGCCCTGACCGTGGCCGGCGCGACCGACGGGCGCAAGCACCTGAAGGCCACGGACAGCGGCTCGGCGATCTGAGCCTGTTGACGCCTCTGCGAGGTATTCAATCTGTGGGAGCAAAGCTTGCTCGCGATAAGAACAACACGATACCTCTTGAACCGAGGTGCCTGTATCGCGAGCAAGCTTTGCTCCCACAGATCCTTGGCACAGATGTTGTTCGCTCCCCCTCGGGTGCATCAAAGTGTCGCAGCGCCTGGGCTTCGCGGCATCTGATCCGGTTTTTATCGAAACACCTGAGTCTGTTATGCAAACAGTTCCATGGTCATAGTGCGCCGGCCAGATAGAGGCTGATGAGCGACCGACCATGAGCGATAGAATCCCCGTCCAGTTGATACAGACGTTCGAACCTGCGCCAACGAAGATCAAGGCCAGGACCACCGACAACCTGATCCACACCCGCAGCTTCACCGGCTTGTTCCGCACCTTGCGCATCAGCGGTGCGGGGGTTCTGTTCTTGCTGTTCTTTGGCACGGTGTGGTTGAACTGGGGCGGCCGCCAGGCGGTGCTCTGGGACCTTTCCGAAAGCAAGTTCCACATCTTTGGCGCGACCTTCTGGCCCCAGGATTTCATCCTGCTGTCGGCCCTGTTGATCATCGCCGCCTTCGGCCTGTTTGCGATCACCGTGTTTGCCGGTCGCGTGTGGTGCGGCTACACCTGCCCACAGAGCTCCTGGACCTGGCTGTTCATGTGGTGCGAGAAAATCACCGAAGGCGAGCGCAACCAGCGGATCAAGCTGCAAGCAGCCCCCTGGGGCCTGAACAAACTGTTGCGCCGCAGCGCCAAGCACACTTTGTGGCTGGCCATCAGCCTGCTCACCGGCCTGACGTTCGTGGGCTACTTCACACCGATCCGCCCCTTGGCCGAAGAACTGCTGACCTTGCAAATGGCGGGCGTGAGCCTGTTCTGGGTGCTGTTCTTTACCGCCGCCACCTACCTCAACGCCGGCTGGCTGCGGGAAGCGGTGTGCATGCATATGTGCCCCTATGCACGCTTTCAGAGCGTGATGTTCGACAAGGACACCTTGACCATCTCCTACGACACGGCCCGCGGCGAAATCCGCGGCCCGCGCAAACGCGAGGTGAAGCCGGCCAATATCGGCCTGGGCGACTGCATCGACTGCCAGATGTGCGTGCAGGTCTGCCCCACCGGCATCGACATCCGCGACGGCTTGCAGATGGAATGCATTGGCTGCGCGGCCTGCATCGATGCCTGCGACTCGATCATGGACAAGATGGGCTACGCCCGTGGCTTGATCAAATACACCTCCGAACATCAATTGCAGGGGGGCAAGACTCACCTGCTCAGGCCTCGGCTGATCGGCTATACCGCCGTGCTGCTGGTGATGATCGGCGCACTGGCCGTGGCCCTGGTGCAACGGCCCATGGTGTCGCTGGATGTCAGCAAGGACCGTGGCCTGTTCCGCGAAAACAGCGCCGGCCAGATCGAGAACATCTACAGCCTGAAAATCATCAACAAGACCCAGCAGCGCCAGGACTATCACCTGTCCCTGGTGGACGGCGACGGCTTCGTCCTGCAGGGCAAGACCCAACTGAGCCTGGCCCCGGGGGAAATCGTCGATGTGCCGGTGTCGGTGGCGATGCTCAGCGAACGGCCCGACAAAGGTTCCCAGGCAATGACATTCAAGGTCGTCGACAGTGACGAGCCGGGCATCTACAGCGTGGCCCAGAGCCGTTTTGTCGCACCGATGAATCGTTGAAGCTTTAAGATGCGAGCACCCTGTGGGAGCGAGCCTGTGGGAGCAAAGCTTGCTCGCGATACAGGCGACACAAAATCAACAGTAAGGTCGCATCATCGTTCTTCGCGAGCAAGCTTTGCTCCCACAAGCTCGCTCCCACAGTTTAAAAGCGCAAATCACGCGTCACTCGAGACTGAGCCTGCCATGAAACGCTACGAGAAATTTGCCGACGACATCGCTGAACTGATCCGCTCGGGCATGCTGGGGCCGGGCCAGCGCGTGCCGTCGGTGCGCTACGCCAGCCAGACCTACGGCGTCAGCCCATCTACCGTGTTCCAGGCCTACTACCTGCTTGAGCGACGCGGCATGATCCGGGCCCGGCCGCGCTCCGGCTACTTCGTCAACACCCATGCACCGAGCCCGTTTTCCGAGCCGGCAATCAGCAGCCAGGTGCACGAGTCCACCGAAGTCGACGTCAGCGAACTGGTGTTTTCGGTCCTGGACTCGATCAAAGACCCGGCCACCGTACCGTTCGGCTCGGCATTCCCCAGCCCGACGCTGTTCCCGCTGCAACGGCTGTCCCGCTCGCTGTCCAGCGCAACACGGGACATGGACCCAAGGGTCGTGGTCACGGACATGTCGCCAGGCAATCCACAATTGCGTCGCCAGATCGCCCTGCGCTACATGGTCGGCGGGCTGATGCTGCCCATGGAGGAACTGCTGGTCACCAACGGTGCCCTGGAGGCCTTGAACCTGTGCCTGCAAGCCGTGACCGAGCCCGGCGACCTGGTGGCGATCGAGGCACCGGCGTTCTATGCCAGCCTGCAGGTGCTGGAACGGCTCAAGCTCAAAGCCGTGGAGATTCCCGTCCACCCACGCGACGGCATCGACCTGGACGTGCTGGAGCAGACGCTGGAGCGTCACCCGATCAAGGCGTGTTGGTGCATGACCAGTTTCCAGAACCCCATGGGCGCGACTATGCCCGAGGAACGGAAACAGGCATTGGTGGAACTGCTGCGCCGCCATCAAGTGCCGCTGATCGAGGACGACGTCTACGCCGAACTCTATTACGGACAACAGGCCCCCAAGCCCGCCAAGGCGTTCGACACTGAAGGATTGGTGATGCATTGCGGTTCGTTCGCCAAGAGCCTGGCACCGGGTTATCGCATCGGCTGGGTCGCCGCCGGGCGCTACGCGCAGAAGATTGAACGGCTCAAGCTCATGACCTCGCTGTGCGCCTCGATGCCAGCCCAGGCCGCCATCGCCGACTACCTGCAACACGGCGGCTACGACCGTCACCTGCGCAAACTGCGCTACGCCCTGGAAGAACAGCAAAACGCAATGCTCGCCGCCATCGCCCGCTATTTCCCGGCCCAGACTCGGGTCAGCCAGCCGGCGGGCGGTTACTTCCTGTGGCTGGAGCTGCCGGAGCGGATGGACTCGCTGAAGCTGTTCCAGATGGCCCTGGCCCAGGGCATCAGCATCGCCCCGGGGCCGATCTTTTCACCGACCCGGCGTTTCAGGAATTGCATCCGCCTGAACTATGGCAGCCCGTGGACCGAAGTCTCGGAAAAGGCCATGGAGACGTTGGGGCGGATTATTCGGTCGTTTTGATATTGGGTTGTCTGTCAGAGCGCCATCGCGAGCAAGCTCGCTCCCACAGGGATTTGCGGTGAAATGAATAACTCAGCAGCCCTCATGTGGGAGCGAGCTTGCTCGCGATGAGGCCAGAACAGACACCCCAAGACCTCAGCGCCCCCCACCCAGATCCACAAACGTCCCGGTCGCATACGAAGCCTTGTCCGACAGCAGCCAGATAATCGCCTCGGCCACTTCATCCGGACGACCGCCCCGAGCCATGGGAATCGCCGACTCCAGCTTGCTGACCCGGTCCGGGTCGCCGCTCAGGGCGTGGAAATCGGTGTAGATATAACCGGGACGCACCGCGTTGACGCGGATGCCTTCGCCGGCCACTTCCTTGGACAGGCCAATGGTGAAGGTGTCCAACGCGCCCTTGGAGGCCGCGTAGTCGACGTACTCCCCCGGCGCCCCCAGGCGGGCAGCCACCGACGAGACGTTGACGATGCTGCCGCCCTGGCCGCCATGCTTGGGCGACATGCGCAGCACCGCATGCTTGGCGCACAAGATCGGCCCCAACACGTTGGTCTTCAGGATCTTGAGAATGCGGAATTCGGACATCTCATCGAGTCGGGACTTGTGGGCAACCGTGCCGGCGTTGTTCACCAGGGCGGTGACGCGGCCCAGTTCGGCGTCCACCCGGTCGAACAGGCCGATCACTTCGTCTTCGATGCTCACATCGGCTCGCACGGCAATCGCCTGCGCGCCCTTGGCCCGGACCTGTTCAAGCACCTCTTGCGCGGCACTTTCATCGGACTGGTAGTTGATGCAGATCCGATAGCCCAACTCGGCAGCCAACAGCGCCGTAGCGGCCCCGATTCCGCGGCCGCCACCGGTGATGACGATGACTTTATCCACGCTTGCTTCTCCCATTCCACGGATAGAGGTCCGGCCCAAGAATAGCGTTCACGTCACGCTTTGCACAAACCGCTGCGCTTACCGGGCCAGGGCACGCAGATCCAGGCGTCCGTCCAACAACGGCGGGCACCAGTAATAACCGCCGGTGATCGGTCGGCTCATGCGATACAGACCGTCGGTGATGCCGTCCTCCAGGCCACTCATGCGCCGCAATTGGGCCTCGAAGGCGTCGAGGGAAAAACCGAATGCCAGGAACATCAGCCCTGCACGGTCGCCCTCGATCCAAGGCATGGAACGACGCACCACGAACGCTTCCGGAGCGAAACTTTCCTGGGCGGTGCGCTTGACGTGGGCCGACTCCGGCGCGTCGTCGATTTCCTCGTTGTCGCTCAGGCGCCGGCCCATGATGTTGTCGCGCTCATGGGGCTGCATCGCCGCGAAACCGTCCAGATCGTGCTGCCATTGCTGGATCGCGGCGAAACTGCCACCGCGTACCCCGGCGGCGCCCTGGGTCAGGGCGGCGGCGATGGCCGCTTCGTCGTGCGGATTTTCGGTGCCATCTTCATAGCCGGTCAGGTCGTGGCCGGTCATGTGGCGGAAGGTTTCGTTCATCTGCACCAGGCGCAGCGCCGGGGCCAATGCGGCTTCGATGGCGCGGCTACGGAGCATCAACTCGCCGCGGTCTTCACCGTGCAACCAGCACCACAGGGCGTGTTGGGTCGAGGGGTTGTCCACGCCTACGCCAGCCAACGCAGGAAAAGCCCGCAGGCCATCGACCTGGGCGCCCAGCGCCTGGATCAGCGACTCGCCAAAGCCGACCACGGCCCGGCCATCGAGCAGCAACAGGAGTTTGTCTAGCGCAGCCGGCAGTGCCTCGACCGATTCCAAGGCAAAAAACAAATGACGGGCCTGAGGCGGAACAGGGGTGGCGAGAATGCCGGGCTGGTAGTAACTCATGGGAACTCCTTTAGAAAGAGCGCAAGTTTACCCGGCAGCCGCCGCTTTGTGTGGTTTGGCTTGAGGTCTGACCGCCTCGGATAACCGGGCCGTTTTGTAGGAAGGTTCTCGCGCCGCTATCAGACGACTCAGAAACACGTCTCGGCCCGATAGCCTCGGATTGCCGGGCAGCCAAAAACGCCCTAGATTGACCACCCCCTCAAGGAAGGCCAACGAGAGCGCTGCACTATGCAAATTGCCAGATCGATACTCGCCGGGACTTTTTTCCTGGTCTGCGGGACGCCTGTGGGCTTTGCCCAGGAGCGCATTGAAGACACGGTCAATGCCGTCATCCAGCCCTTGATGAAACAACAGGACATCGCGGGCATGGCGGTCGCGATCACGCACAACGGCCAACGCCAGTTCTTTAATTATGGCGTCGCCGCCAAGGACACGAAAAAACCGGTCACCGACCAGACCCTGTTCGAAATCGGCTCGGTCAGCAAGACCTTCACCGCCACCCTCGGCGCCTATGCCCAGGCCCAGGGCAAACTGTCCCTGGCGGATCCGGCCAGTCGCTTTGCACCCGAGTTGCGCGGCAGCGCCTTGGAGGGCACCCGCCTGCTCGATCTCGCCACCTACACCGCTGGCGGCCTGCCGCTGCAGTTTCCCGAGGAGGCGGATCACCCAGACCGGATGTTCAATTACTACAAGACCTGGAAGCCGCTCTATCCGGCCAGCACCCAGCGGCTTTATTCAAACCCGAGCATCGGTCTATTCGGCTATCTGGCGGCCCGCAGCCTGGGGCAGCCCTTTGACGCGGTGATGGAGCGCACGCTGATGCCAGGGTTGGGCCTCAAGCACAGCTATGTGCGGGTGCCGCAGGATCAGATGGGCCGATACGCCCAAGGTTATACAAAGGACGGCAAGCCCGTGCGAGTCGGCAGCGGCGCATTGGATTCCGAAGCCTACGGGGTCAAGACCAGCTCAACGGACCTGATTCGCTTCGTCGAGGCCAACCTGCGACCTGAAAAACTGGACGCGGAACTGAAGCAAGCCATCGCCACGACGCATACGGGTTTCTACAAGGTTGGCGGGATGAATCAAGGGCTGGGCTGGGAGTTCTACCCCGCCCCATTCACCTTGGGCGACCTGCTCGCGGGCAACACACCGCAGATGGCCCTGACTCCGCAAAAAGTCGAACCGCTCGACCCGCCTCGCCCGGCACCGGACGGCGCCTGGATCAACAAGACAGGATCCACCAACGGTTTCGGCGCATATGCGGCATTCGTGCCTGGAAAGGACATGGGAATCGTGATGCTTGCCAACAAGAACTACCCGATCGAGGAACGGGTGAAGGCGGCGCATCGGATCCTGATGGCGTTGGACGCTCAATAAAGGACGACGAGTCCCCCTGTGGCGAGGGGATTTATCCCCGCTGGGCTGCGCAGCAGCCCTCCTAAGCGCCCCCAATCTGCCTGACACACCGGTTCGAGGGGGCCGCTTCGCGCCCCAGCGGGGATGAATCCCCTCGCCACAAAAGCGGCCTCGGTGCTATCGGAAATCAATCATCCAACGGTTTCGGCGGCTCCGTCGGTTTGACTGCCTTGCCAGGCTTGGTGCCTTTCGCATCCTTGGCCGGTGCAGGCTCCGGCGCGGGAGGTGGCGCCGGGGGCGTCGCTTCTTTTTCCGCAGTGGGGAGCTTATCGACGGTGTCGAAGAGGTCTTTCAATTCGATCGCCCCGGAATGTTCAAGCTTCTTTTCCCCGTCCTTGCCCACCAGGATGATCTTGGTCTGGGCACCGGCGCCCAGCTTGAGGGAGCGGATCAGCGCCATGGTGCTTTGCGGGTCCAGATCCTTGCCATCGCGCTGCCCAATGGTATTGAGCACGGTGTAGAGCACCATGTTGCGCTCGGAAAAACCCTGCTTGCCCGCCGGTTCATCCAAGGCTTTTTTCAGGCTGACCCAGGCCGGGTCGACTGTGCTGGGCGCGATGACGATCAGGGGACGTGCCCTGCCTGCATCCGCCACCAAGGGTGAGTCGCCATCGGCAGCGAACAGGGGGCCGGCGATGGCCAGCAAGGTAGCGAAGGTCAACGACCGAATGAGCATGCGCCTCTCCTTTTGATATTTACGCTGTACTGATTGCACAGGGCGGCGATTGTTCCGCGAGAGTCGCTCGATACTGCGCCTGCCTGCCTTGAAGCTTAGGCCAGGGGGATCATTGCGCAACCACAGGAAAGGAAAAGCAATTTTGGTACGAGAGTTTGGCGAGGGACTGTTGTGGGAGCGAGCTTGCTCGCGATGACGATTTGCAAGTCGATATCAATTTGGCTGACACACCGCTATCGCGAGCCACCTCGCTCCCACATTGGATCGGTGAGAACCCATAGATTTATTTTCGAACTGGGTACTCAGAACGCCAACTTGAACCCGATCATCGCCAGCATCACCGCCAGGCAGGGGCGTAGCAGCTCGTCGGAGATACGTCCCGACAAATGACTGCCCAGGTAGATCCCCGGCAACGAACCGATCAGCAGGAAACCCAGGATGTGCCAATCCATGTTGCCCATGCTCGCATGGCCCAGGCCAGCGACCAGGGTCAGCGGCACGGCATGGGCGATCTCGGTGCCCACCAGGCGCTTGGTGACCAGGAACGGGTAGAGGATGAACAACGCGACAGTGCCCAGGGCGCCGGCGCCGATGGACGTCAACGCAACCATCGTCCCCAACACCAGACCGGTGATGACCGTGAGCACATTGAGACGCGTACCGGAGGGGTTGTAGTGACCGCCGGCACGGTCGTGGGCGAATTGCAGCAAGCGTTTCTTGAACAGGATGGCCAGGGCGGTGGCGAACAACACAAAGCCCAAGGCTTGCTTGATCACCGCATTCATGGCGTCGGGCGAACTGTGCAGGCTGCTGAGGAACCATAGGGTCAAGCCGACCGCCGGCACGCTGCCCAACGTCAGCCAACCGGTGATGGCCCAGTCGATGTTGCGGTTCTTGGCATGAACCAGTACACCGCCAGACTTGGTAATGGCCGCGTACAGCAGATCCGTACCCACCGCTGTCGCCGGGTTGATACCAAACCACAACAGGATCGGGGTCATCAGCGAACCACCGCCGACGCCGGTCATACCAACGATGAAACCGACCACCAGACCCGCAACGACTAAACCGACATTACCGAAATCCATTAAACCCGTCTCAGCACGACCGCATGAAAAATCTGGCCGCGAGCATAGCGATTTTTCTTATAACTCCCTATATCGATGTGATCTATCTTTATTCCTTTTCTCTCTTTTCACTGGACCGGCAGGAAGTTGAGGAATAACAGGCTCTGGGCATAATTCAAGCCGATACGCCGGTAGCGCTCGTCGAGCATCTGGGTCAGCAGGTCCAATCGGGCGACGATTTTGCCGAACTCCACGGCGAAACTCAGGTTGCTGCCCTCCTCCGAAATCTCATTGGAAAACAGCAACGGCGTGCCGTCCTTATTCTGCCGCTGGCTGAGCAGCCAGGTGGCCTTCTCGATGTTGCGCGCCGCATTGCTGACAAAACGCGGATCGATGGTGTCGGTCATGTAGAACTCGAGGCGATTGCCATGGGCGGTGACCAGCATGCTGCCGATGGCATAGATGAACGCCCCGACCCGGTCACCGAGAAACTCCGGGCTCATGGCATAGCTCAGGGCGGCCAGGTCCTTCTTGCCACCCAAGGTCGGCAAGGGTTGTTGCTGCTCAATGGCCATGCGCACCTGTTTTTCCGCGGTGCGGGCGTCGAGAAAGCCGGATTTGCGCAGTTCCTCGGGGTTGCGCAGGTAAAGCTTGCTCATCAGCAGGTAGAGGCTTTGCAGGTTGTCGTGCATGGCCAACGTAGCCATGCGGTCAACACTGGTCTGCAAGAACTCCTGGGGCTTGGCATTGCTGAACTGCGTGACCATGTCCTGCCCCTGTTGATGGCTGCAGCCGCCGCCAAACAGCAGCGACACACCGACCAACCCTGCCATGCAGGCACGGCGCAACCTCGTCACAGAAGAAAAAACACCGGCCATCGAGTCTCAATCTGGGCAGGGGGAAGCGATGGGGGTCACCGCTTCCAGGCCATGGATAGAGCGGCAAAAGTCGTAAAAGTGCAGTGCCCGGAGAAAATCCTCGACCTTCAGCAAGGTCTTTCTTGGCTAATTAGTCTTACTTTTTAATTGATAAATCTTCATTTTTGGCTATAAATCCCTTCTCACCCTTTAAATAGAAAGACTACTAGACACGAAAGCCTTCATCGCTGTCCGACCAGTAACGGACTCGACCCGCGTTAAAACAACAACAAAACAACAGGAAGGAAGGTCATACCATGCTTGAATCCAGACAACTGCTCACGGCCCTCGGAGTGTCTCTGATGATCGCCACCTCGGCTTCCCAGGCTGCCGGCCTGACCAATGAACGCGGTGCGTTCGGCAAGACCGACGACGGCACAGCGGTGGAAAAATTCGTACTGCGCAACAGCCATGGCATGGAGGCTACGGTCATCACCTACGGCGGCATCCTCCAGTCATTGAGCGTGCCGGACAAAAACGGCAAGGCCGCCGACATCGTGCTCGGCTTCGACGATGTGCAGGGCTATCAGAAGAACGGCAGCGTGTATTTCGGCGCGACCATCGGCCGCTTCGGCAATCGCCTGGCCGATGGCGCCTTCGAGCTGGACGGCAAGCGTTACCAAGTGCCGCAGAACGACCATGGCAACTCCTTGCACGGCGGGCCGCAAGGGTTCGACAAGCGTGTCTGGAAGGCCCAGCCCCATAATGCCAAGGACTCGGTGGGCGTCACCCTGACCTACCTGTCACCCGATGGCGAGATGGGCTTTCCCGGCGCGCTGAAAACCGACGTCACCTACAGCCTCAACGAACAGAACGAGTTGCGCATCGAGTACAAGGCCACCACCGACAAGCCCACGGTGCTGAACCTGACCAACCACAGCTATTTCAACCTGGCCGGCGCAGGCAACGGCGACATACTCGAGCAGGTCGCGACCCTGAACGCGGCCCACTACACGCCGGTCACCGGCAAACTCATTCCCACCGGCGAACTGGCCCCCGTGGCCGGCACACCGATGGATTTCACCCAGCCCACCGCCATCGGCACCCATATCAAAGCTGATCACCCACAACTCAAATTCGCCGAACCGAAACAGGGCGGCTTCGATTTCAACTGGGCGCTGGACGCCAAGGGCGACGTGACCAAACTGGCCGCCGAGGTGTATGACACCGAGTCCGGACGCCGCCTGCAGCTCTACACCACCGAGCCTGGCGTGCAGTTCTACACCAGCAACTTCCTCGACGGCACCGTCAAGGGCAAGCAAGGCAAGGTCTATCCGCATTGGGGCGCGTTCACCCTGGAAACCCAGCACTACCCCGATTCGCCAAACCAGCCGAACTTCCCTTCGACGCGGCTTGATCCAGGCCAGACCTACACCCAGACCATGGTGTTGAAGTTCTCCGCCAAATAACCCCCTCGCCGAATCGTTCCCACGCTGCGCGTGGGAACACCTTCTGTGACGCTCTGCGTTACGCTTTGAGGATGCAGAGCCTCCCGGTTGAATTCCCACGCAAAGCATGGGAACGATCAATGCGTGAACACTTGGTCTATCCTGCTGCCACACGTCAAAGCTCAAAAAACAGGAGATAGACATGAGGACGCTGGAATTGGCGGGTGTGTCCGTACCGGTAATTGGCCAGGGCACCTGGCGCATGGGTGAAGAACCGTCCCATCACAAGAAAGAAGTAGCGGCCTTGCGGTTGGGGATCGAACTGGGCATGACCCTGATCGACACGGCGGAGATGTATGCCGAAGGCGGCGCCGAGACCGTCGTCGGCGAAGCGATCACTGGCCTGCGCGACCAGGTTTTCCTGGTGAGCAAGGTCTACCCCCACAACGCCAGTCGCAAAGGCATCCCCCTGGCCTGCGAACGCAGCTTGCGCCGGCTCGACACCGATTACATCGACCTTTATTTGTTGCACTGGCGCGGGCAGTACCCCTTGGAAGAAACCGTCGAAGCGTTTGAGCGCCTGCGCGAAGAAGGCAAGATCGGCCGTTGGGGTGTGTCGAACTTTGACGTCGATGACCTTGAGGAGCTGGCCTCGCCGGCCTGCGCCACCAATCAAGTGCTGTACAACTTGCAGGAACGTGGCATCGAATTCGACCTGTTGCCCTGGTGCCAGCAACAGCGCATGCCGATCATGGCTTACTGCCCGGTCGGCCAGGGCGGGCACCTGCTCAAGGATCACACCCTGGGACAAATCGCCGAACGCCATCGCGCAACGCCGGCGCAGATCGCACTGGCGTGGTTGCTGCGTCAGGACAATGTGATTGCCATTCCCAAGGCGGTGAAACCCGAGCATGTACGTTTGAATGCCGAGGCGGCCAACTTCCGGCTCGAGCCTCAGGACCTGGCCGCCCTCGACCTGATATTTCCCCAGCCCCAGGGCAAGCAGCGGCTGGCGATGGTTTGACATCCAATCCTGGGATTCACACCGACCTGTGGTGATGGAGTTTTTCTGTGGGAGCAAGGCTTGCCCGCGAGCGGACACCTCGTTCCCCCCAGGACACCGCGTCGTCTTCATCGCGGGCAAGCCTTGCTCCCACAGGGGATAGGCCTTGATCACAGCTCGGCCTGAATACCTGGGAACTTCAGAACAACCCCATCTGCCCCCCCACCAACGTCGAAAAATCATCGTCCACAAACGGCAGGATCGCGTCCGCCACCGGCTGTAGCTGCTTGGTCACGTAGTGGTCGTAATCGATTGGCGCACTGCGAATTTCCAGCGGCTCGGGGCCGGCGACGGTGATGACGTAGCTGATCCAGCCGCCATTCTGGTATTGCCGCGGACGGCCCTGGCGCTGGTTGAACTCATCGGCCAGCCGCGCGGCCCGCACGTGGGGTGGGACGTTGCGTTCGTAGTCGTCCAGCGGCCGCCGCAGGCGCTTGCGGTAGACCAGCCGCTCATCGAACGCACCGGCCAGGGTCTGTTGCACATAATCGCGCACATAATCCTGGTAGGGCTTGCGGTGGAAGATCCGCCCGTACAACTCCTGCTGGAACTGCCGGGCCAGCGGCGACCAGTCGGTACGCACGGTCTCCAGGCCCTTGTAGACGATTTCGTCGCTGCCGTCGGCGCGGGTCACCAGCCCGGCGTAGCGTTTCTTGCTGCCCTCCTCGGCCCCCCGGATGGTCGGCATCAGAAAGCGCTTGAAATGCGTTTCGAACTGCAGCTCCAACGCACTTTCCAATCCGAACTCGGCACGCACCTGCTCACGCCACCATTGGTTGACGTGTGCCACCAACTCGCGACCAATCCTCGCCGCTTCCTCCTGACCATGGGCACGACGCAACCAGACGAAGGTGGAGTCGGTATCGCCGTAGATCACCACATGGCCCTGGGCTTCAATCAACTGGCGGGTGCGCTGCATGATCTGCTGGCCGCGCAGGGTGATGGACGAGGCCAGGCGCGGATCGAAGAAGCGGCAACCACTGGAGCCGAGCACGCCATAAAAGGCGTTCATGATGATTTTCAACGCTTGGGACAGCGGTGCATTGTGCTCGCGCTTGGCGGTCTCCCGGCCTTCGGAGACCCGCGCGACGATGGCCGGCAGGCAGTGCCGGCTTCGGGAGAAGCGCGCCCCACGAAAGCCCGGCACCGATTCAGGGTCATCCGGGTGACGCAGCCCCTCGATCAAGCCCACCGGGTCGATCAGGAAGGTGCGGATGATCGACGGATACAGGCTCTTGTAGTCCAGCACCAGCACCGACTCGTAGAGCCCCGGCTGGGAATCCATGACAAACCCACCCGGGCTGGCCTCGGGCGGACGCTGGCCGAGATTGGGGGCAACAAAACCCTGGCGGTGCATCAACGGCATGTACAGGTGCGTGAAGGCCGCCACCGAACCGCCGCTGCGGTCCGCCGGCAGGCCGGTGACGCTGGCCCGTTCCAGCAGGAACTTGAGCAGCTCGGTCTTGGCGAAGATCCGCGTCACCAGCTCGCAGTCCTTGAGGTTGTAGCGGGCCAGGGCCGGCTTGTCCTCGGCGAACATGCGATTGATCTCGTCCATCCGCTGATACGGGTTGTCGATGGACTTGCCCTCCCCCAGCAGCGTCTGGGCGACATTTTCCAGGCTGAACGACGAGAAGCTCCAGGTCGCCGAACGCAGGGACTCGATGCCATCGATAATCAACCGACCGGCCGCCGAGGCGAAAAAGTGGTTGTTGCGCGCGCCGTGCTCGCGCCATTGCATTTCTTCGCCGCCGCGCCCCAGGCGCAACGGCACGGCCAGGCGCCGGGCGTGTTCATGCAGCACCCGCAGGTCGAACTGCACCAGGTTCCAGCCGATGATCGCGTCCGGGTCGAAACGGGCGAACCAGTCGTTGAGTTTCTTCAACAGCAGCGTGCGCGATTCGCAGTATTCCAGCTGGAAATCCACACCAGTATCGTCGCCATTAGGCGGTCCGAGCATGTAGACCTGGCGCTCGTCGCAGCCTTCCAGGGCAATGGAATACAATTCGCCCTGGGCGGTGGTTTCGATGTCCAGGGACACCAGGCGCAACGGTGGACGGTAGTCGGGCGCTGGTTTCATCTGGGCATCGACCAGCAGGCCATCGGCGGCCGGTGTACCGCCGAACCACACCGGGGCGGTGATGAAACGCTCCATCAGGTAGCGCTCCGGTGGCCGGATGTCCGCTTCGAACACCTCCACACCGGCGCGGCGCAAGGTGCCGTCCAGGCGCATCAACTGGGCATGTTGCTGGCAATACAGGCCCAACACCGGACGATGCTCGAAATCCAGCAAGTCCAGGGGGCGCAGCTCTATGTCCTTTTCCCCTTGCAGCAAGGCTTCAAGCTGGCCGCGCTGGACCTGCGGCACAAAGGCCACCGACGTCTGCACCGGCAGGCGTACGCGCCGGGGACCGGCGTCGGTCGCCAGCCAGAACTCGACTTCGGTGCCGGCCGGGGTATCGCGCCAATGCCGGGTCAGGACGAAGCCCTGCTGTAAATCCACCGCTGCAACCTCGAATTTTGCGTGTGCCGCGATTCTACCTGTGACGAGGGGATTTATCCTTCTGTGGGAGCAAGGCTTGCCCGCGATGCAGGCGCCCCGTTTCCTCTGGGAGACCGCGCCGGCGCCATCGCGGGCAAGCCTTGCTCCCACAGAGGGACTCCCCTCGCCACAGGGGTGCATGGCGTCACTTCGGTGGTGAATTCACCGGCAATGACGCTTTTGGACGATTGGCCGCCGCTTTACCGCTTGCTCTGCGCCGTTGGGTCTACGATGCTTTAACAACCAGCAAAAACAACACCCCGAGGCTTCCCCATGAAAACCGTCGCGCAGTTGCTCCGGATGAAAGATGACAAGAACCAGCAAGTGCACACCATCTCACCGGACGACATGGTATTGCAGGCTCTGATGCGCATGGCCGAGAAGAACGTCGGCGCCTTGCTGGTGGTGAAAGACGACAAAGTGCTGGGGATCATCAGCGAGCGCGACTACGCCCGCAAAATGGTCCTGCACGGTCGCTCGTCGGTGGGCACGAAAGTGAGCGACATCATGGTATCCCCGGTGATCACCATCGACCCGCACCAGAATGTCGAGACCTGCCTGAGCATCATGACCGAAAAGCACTTGCGCCATTTGCCGGTGGTAGAAGACGGCAAGCTCGTCGGACTGCTGTCCATCGGCGACCTGGTCAAGGAAGCGATCGCCGAACAGGCCGATCTGATCCGACAACTGGAGCAATACATTCGCGGCGAATGATCCCGGCCAGCGGGTTGCTCATTCTCAACACACTTCTATATTGAAGGGGTTGTTCCTGCGAGCATCCCAATGGCCGCCACCGACCGACTGATCATTTGTGAACATTGCGATGCGGTGTACGAGCCGGTTGTGCTCGCCCCGCACCAGAAAGCCGCGTGCGTGCGCTGCCACGCGGTTATCCAGCGCTACAACGGCCTGACCATCGAACAACGCTTGGCCCTGAGCGTGACCGCCGCGGTGCTGTGGGCTTTCGCCAACATCTACCCGGTGATGAGCATCCGCCTCCAGGGCCTGAGCAACAGTGCGACGTTATGGGACTCCATCGTGGCGCTGAGCCAGGGCCCCATCACCTTCATCGCCCTGGTGACAGCGGTGGCGATCATCATTGCACCGGCCTTCCAACTGGCGCTGCTGCTTTGGGTGCTGGGGCATGCCTACCTCCAGCGACGGGCACCAGGGTTCAACCTGTGCATGCGCAGCCTGGAAACCCTGCGACCCTGGAGCATGCTGGAAGTGTGCCTGCTGGGCGCGCTGGTGGCGGTGATCAAGCTCGCCGGCCTGCTGGACGTACTTCCGGGCATCGGCCTGTTCGCCCTGGCGGCCCTGAGCCTGCTGATGATCCGCATTGCCGGACGCGATGTCCGTGACTTGTGGGACAGCCTATGAACGGCCAGCCGCTGGACGCCCCGCCAGACGCCCGCGACTTGAACCTGTGCCTGTGCCACAGTTGCGGCCTGGCCTGCGACATGAACGACGAACCCCGAACCTGCCCGCGTTGCGATGCCGCCCTGCACCGACGCAAACCCGACGCCATCACCCGCACCTGGGCCTACATGCTCGCGGCGCTGGTGTTCTACATCCCGGCCAACCTGCTTCCGGTCATGAATACCCAGATGCTCGGCGAAGGCGCCGACAGCACCATCATCAGCGGTGTCATCGAGTTCTGGCAAAGCGGCGCCTGGGACATCGCCCTGATCATCTTCATCGCCAGCATCGCGGTGCCCGGCATCAAGTTCGTGGTGCTGACCCTGCTGCTGGTGACCGCACAGCGGCGCAGCACCTGGGCCCAGGTCCAGCGGGCGAAGCTGTACCGGCTGGTGGAAGTCATTGGCTACTGGTCGATGCTCGATGTGCTGGTGGTGGCCCTGGTGGCCGCCCTGGTCAAGTTCCAGGCACTGAGCGATATCGAACCGCGACCGGGCATCCTGTTCTTCGGCCTCGTGGTGCTGTTCACCATGCTGTCGGCCATGAGTTTCGACCCCCGGCTGATCTGGGACACCCAACCATCCGAGGAGGTCATGGATGAAGTCGCAAGCCACTGACGGGCAACAACCCGTACCCGGCCAGGCCCACGTCACCACCCGCCGCTGGACGGTGTCGCTGGTGTGGATCGTGCCGATCATTGCGGTGCTGGTGGGTGTTTCCCTGGTGGTCCACAACTGGCTGCAGGAAGGTCCGACCATCACCATCACCTTCAAGACCGGCCAGGGCCTGACCGCCAACAAGACCCAGGTGAAATACCGCAACGTGGTCATCGGCCAAGTCACCGACGTGCAACTGAGCGAGGACCAGAAGAACGTCACTGCCACGGTCAAGCTCGCCAAGACCGCCGACACCTTCACTCACGAAGACTCGGTGTTCTGGGTCGTACGGCCGCGCATCGGGGCCGGCGGGATCTCGGGGATCGACACGCTGCTGTCCGGTGACTTCATCGGCGCCGACGCCGGCCAGTCGAAAGTGCGCGCCAAATCCTTCACCGGCCTGGAAGCCCCGCCGCCAATCACCTACGGCGAACCGGGCAAGCGCTTCACCCTGCACTCCCAGGACCTCGGCTCGCTGGACATCGGCTCTCCCGTGTACCTGCGCAAGATCCCGGTGGGCCAGGTGGTGTCCTACGCCTTGGACGCCGACGGCAAAGGCGTCAACATCGACGTGTTCGTCAACGCACCCAACGATGTGTATGTCACCGAAAACACTCGGTTCTGGAACGTCAGCGGCGTGGACGTGAACGTCGGTGCCAACGGTTTCGCCGTCAAGACCGAATCGCTCTCGGCCTTGCTGCTGGGCGGCATTGCGTTCCGGGCGCCGGAATACAACCCCAACGACACCGCCGCCAGCGAAGATAAGACCTTCGAACTGTTTGCCGATCAGCAAAGCGCCCTCGCCCCGCCCGATGGCAAGGGCCAATACCTGGCCCTTCGATTCGACCAGGCACTGCGCGGGTTGCGCGTCGGTGCGCCGGTAGAGTTCCTCGGCGTGGAGGTCGGCAGGGTGGTGGCCATCAACCTCGACTTCGATGAAAAGCAACGCAGCTTTCCGGTCAACGTCGGCGTGGTGATCTACCCTCAGCGCCTGGGCAAGGCCCATGAAAAACTGCTCAAGACGCTCAATCACGACCCGGAGGACGAAGCCGCCTCTGCCCGCCTGATGGGCAGTTTCGTCGATCGTGGCCTGCGCGCCCAGGCCCGCAGCGGCAACCTGCTGACCGGGCAGTTGTACATCTCGCTGGACTTCTACCCCAAGGCCGAAAAAGTGGCCTTCGACCCCAGCGCCCGCCCTGTGCGTATCCCGACTCTCCCGGGCAGCCTCCAGCAATTGCAGGAACAACTGCAGACGATGGTCGAGCGAATCAACAAACTGCCGCTGGAGAGTATCGCCGGCAACCTGGATGGCAACCTGGTGGAGCTGCGCAAAGGCCTGGCCCAGTTCAACCGCAAGACCCTGCCAGGCGTGCAAAGCACCTTGCAGGACGTCAGCAAGACCCTGCAATCGGCCAACTCGACCCTGGCCGAAGATTCACCGCAACGCGAACAACTGACCCAGACCCTGGATGACCTGGGGCGCATGTCGCGCTCGCTGCGCGAACTGTCGGACTACCTGAGTCGCCATCCCGAATCGCTGCTTCGCGGTCGTCCCAAGGACGCACCGGCACAGAACCTCACATTGCCGGTGAAAGAATGATCACAGGAGCCCGTCCCATGCCACTGACGCTGAAATTCACCCTGGTTGCCGTGGCGCTGCTGCTCGGTGCCTGTCGCAGCGATCCGATTCACTACCACACCCTGAGTCCGGCTCAGCCGACAGGCCAGTCACGCGCCGGCGTGGACATCCAGATCGAACAGGTGAGCGTCCCGCCCCAGGTGGATCGCACCCAAATGGTCATTCGCCAGGGCAACAGCGGGTTGGCGATTCTGGAAACCGAATGGTGGGGCGCCAGCCTTTCAGATGAACTGCACAGCAGCCTGGACGAACAACTGAGCAACCCTGGCGCGCCGAAATCATCGCTGCGGGTGGACGTGCAGCGCTTTGACTCGATCCCCGGACGCTATGCCCGCATGGACGCGCAATGGCGCCTGCGCAACCTGGGTAGCGACGCCCGCCCCCTCACCTGTCGCAGCAGCCTGCAGACACCGGCGGGGGCCAGCATCGACGAACTGGTGGCGGCGCATCAGCAGAACGTCCGGCAATTTGTCGACCTGGTTGAGCAGGCGGCTGTACGCAAGGCGTGTCCTTGATTCAATCAGGCCAATGCAGCGACAGCATCGGTGCTACACGCGGATGGTGGTCGATGCGCGCCAACAATCCGTAGAACTCCGGACGGGCTTTCAGCATGGCCTCCCGCGTGTCTCTCCACTTCGTGATCACCGCCGCCAGGATATCGAGCGCCCCCGGCTCGGCACCGCCGAGAAACGGCTGGGCCGGGAACTGGTCGGCAAATAGCGCCCAGTTGCGGTACAGCCGTTGCTGGGTGCCCGATACCAAACGCTGCCGAGTCGCTTCGTCCGCATCGTCCAGCCAGCGTTCCGGAAAATCGATGATGCCGATGGGCGTGTAGCAATTGGCCGCGATATAGACCAGCCCTCGTATGGCTTGCGCACGTTGGGCTGCATCGCCAGGGAGCAGCTTCGAGGCGGGATAGGTCAGCCCGAGGTGAATCAGGATCGCCGCCGCCTCGGTCAGCACCGAGCCGTCCGGCAACTGCAGGGTCGGGACCTGTTTCTGCGGGTTGAGCGCCTCGAGCGCTTTCGCGGCGTCGCTGTCCTGCGTCGAATAGGCATCGACCCGCCGATAGGCCACATCGCAAAGATCCAGGGCAATCTCCACCGCCGCGGAGCCGGATTGCCTGTAACCGAATAACTGATACATGAACTTGCCTCCTGCCTGTGGGTTACCCGGTAGAGCCCACAAACCTGGCAGTGTTCCACCCGCAGGACGATGCGCACGGCGTGGCGTCGCCTCGCTGGATCAACCGGCATCGATGCACTGACGAGCTATCACTGCCGTCGATGTTCACCATCATGCCAATGAAGTTCTCTTGATGATCGCCCGGGACAACAATGGCCCCACACAAACAACTGCACCCCCGGAGCACACCATCATGAAACGCCAAGTCATCCTCAGCCTCGCTTTCTCCGTACTGGCCGCCAACGTATTTGCCGCCTCCTCGCAACCCGTCGTCGCCGAAGGCGGTTCTGATCGCCTGATCGAAAACCGTGTCGCCGAAGGTGGCTCTGATCGCCTGCTGGAACGCCGCGTCGCCGAAGGTGGCTCCGATCGTCTGATCGAAAACCGCGTCGCTGAAGGCGGCTCTGATCGCCTGATCGAAAACCGTGTCGCCGAAGGCGGCTCTGATCGCCTGCTGGAACGCCGCGTCGCCGAAGGTGGCTCCGATCGTCTGATCGAAAATCGCGTCGCTGAAGGCGGCTCTGATCGCCTGATCGAAAACCGTGTCGCCGAAGGCGGCTCTGATCGCCTGCTGGAACGTCGCGTCGCTGAAGGTGGCTCCGATCGTCTGATCGAAAACCGTGTCGCTGAAGGCGGTGCCGATCGCCTGCTGGAACGTCGCGTCGCTGAAGGTGGCTCCGATCGTCTGATCGAAAACCGTGTCGCTGAAGGTGGCTCCGATCGCCTGCTGGAACGTCGCGTCGCTGAAGGTGGCTCCGATCGTCTGATCGAAAACCGTGTCGCTGAAGGCGGCTCCGATCGTCTGATCGAAAACCACGCATGAGTAGCTTGACCGTAACAATTGATCGACAACAAACCAAGTGGCAAGGGAGCTTGCTCCAGTGCGCAGCGGCCGCAACCTTCACGGAACCGCTGCGCAGTTCACCCGACACACCGTTCCAGAACACTCCCGAACCAAACCCATCACAATAAAAGCCCGGCCTCATCCGCCGGGCTTTTTCATGCCCCAACGCCTGGCTAGCGCCCAGACGCCCGCGCCATGCAGCGCTGATAACGCTCATCCACCCGCTTGGCAAACCACGCCGTGGTCAGCTTGCGCGTGATCTTCGGGCTCTTGAGCACGATCCCCGGCAATACCGCCCGTGGCAGCGGCTTGCCCTCGGCCCGCTCAGCCAGTTCGAACACACGCTTGTAGAGCTTGCTGTCCTCGAACGCCAGGCTGTCGCCCTGCTCCAATTGATCACGAATGGTCGGGTTGCGCAGGCCCAACGACTTGCCCAGCGTGCGCACCGCCAGCTCCGTACTGCCCGGCATGATTGAATCGTGCGCGATCAGATCGCCATCCAGCGCCAGGGAAATGCCCGACGCCACACTCACCGCATGCTGGAAAGCCGCGTTGCGACTGGCGTACCACCCGGCATTGAAATCGGCGAAACGATACAACGGCTCGGTATAGCTCACCGGATAGCCCAGCAAATGCGCGATACCGAAGTACATCCCGCCACGGCGGCTGAACACTTCGCGACGAATCGAGCCATCCACCGTGTAGGGATAATCCCGCGCATTGGCCTGGGCAAACGCGATGCTGACCTGCATCGGCCCACCGGTGTGCACCGGATTGAAACCGCCAAACAGGGTCTTGCCCAGCGGCACCATGCCGATGAAATCATCGAAAATTCCGCTCAGCTCTTTCTCGCTACGGGCCGCGTTGAGCCGATCGCTGTAGCTTTTGCCATTGGGCGAACGCACCTGGAGCGCGCCACTGACCAACAGCTCCGGAATGTGCACCTTCGCCGCACGGCGGTTGATTTCCTGACGGGCGATTTTGCCCAGCCCCGGCACCGGCGGGTCGGCCTGGAATGTCGACTCCTGCTCGGTCACCGCCAGGACTGCGCAGATATTCTGCGTCGTGGAGGGAATCTGCTGGGCCGCAAAGGCCACGTAGATGTCCGTCGCCCAACCTTCGCGATCCACCGTCTTGGCCGGCAACAGCTGCACAATCTGCTTCTTGACCTCAGCGGGCTGGCGCTCGGGTTCCTGGGCCTGACGGCTGCCGCAACCGACCAGGGCCAGCAACGCCGCGAGGCTGATCATCATTCGGTTGAATTGCATGGTGCTCCATCGCTTCATTATTCCGGAGCAACCATACGATCAAAAGTGGATGCGGGCTATGCCCAATGTGGGAGCGAGCCTGCTCGCGATGGCGGCGGCACAGGCGACATTGATTCAAGCTGACCCACCGCTATCGCGAGCAAGCTCGCTCCCACAAGAGAATGGCGGTGTACCTAAATCGCCCATACACCCCAAAACCAATGTGGGAGCGAGCTTGCTCGCGAAGGCGGCGGCACAGGCAACATTATTGATGCAGGCAGAAGCAGCGCGGGATCAGATCCCGCTCAGCGCCAGGTCCATGGCGAAGTAGGTGAAGATCAGGTCCGCCCCCGCCCGCTTGATTGCGCCCAGGCTCTCGCGCACCACGCGGGCTTCGTCGATGGCGCCGGCCTGGGCGGCGAATTTGATCATCGCGTATTCGCCACTGACCTGGTAGGCCGACAGCGGCAGGTTCGAAGCCTGGCGAATGTCACGGATGATGTCGAGGTAGGCACCGGCCGGCTTGACCATCAGCGCATCGGCACCTTCCTGCTCGTCGAGCAGGGATTCGCGCAAGGCTTCGCGGCGGTTCATCGGGTTCATCTGGTAGCTCTTGCGGTCGCCTTTCAGCGCGCTGCCGCCGGCCTCGCGGAACGGCCCATACAACGCCGAGGCGAATTTGGTGGAATAGGCCATGATCGCCGTCTGGCTGAAACCGGCGTCATCCAAAGCCTTGCGAATCGCCTGGACCTGACCGTCCATGGCCGCCGATGGCGCGATTACATCGGCACCGGCGCGGGCCGCCGCCACGGCTTGCTTGCCCAGGTTGACCAAGGTCCGGTCGTTGTCCACTTCATCGCCGTGGAGCACGCCGCAGTGACCATGGTCGGTGTATTCACAGAAACAGGTGTCGGACATCACGATCATTTCCGGCACCGCGTCCTTGCAGATCCCGGCCATGCGTGACACCAGGCCGCGGTCGCTCCAGGTGTCGCTGCCATCATTGTCCAGGTGATGGGACACCCCAAAGGTCATCACCGACTTGATGCCGGCACGGGCATAGCGCTCGATCTCACCAGCCAGCTTCGACTCAGGAATGCGCAACACGCCGGGCATGCTCTTGATCGGCACAAAATCATCGATTTCTTCTTCGACGAAAATCGGCAGCACCAGATCGCTCAACGTGAACTCGGTTTCTTGGAACAGGCTGCGCAGGCTTGCATTGCGACGCAGGCGGCGTGGACGGGCTTCAGGGAACTGGCTGGACATGAGACTCCTGGGCAAAAAATGCTGCTCGATCACAGGGGGCAAAGCTTATGCCCTGGCCAGCCAGGGCACAAACGCCCGCTGGAAAACAGAGTGTTACCCGCCGGGTAATAATCGCCTCACAAGGCCAACGAGCCATTGATGCACGTCACGACGGCGCCACCAATCCAGACCTCTTGCCCCAACTGCTCGACATGAATTCGCCCGGCCCGGCCCATCGTCAATCCCTGGCTGACCACGTAGGACGCAGGCGCCAGCCCTTTGCCCAGCATCCATTGGGCAAGCCCGGCATTCAGGCTGCCGGTGGCCGGATCCTCGGGCATGCCATCACCGGCAATGAAGCCGCGCACTTCGAAGTGGGCCTCATCGCCATCCACGGCCCGATCCCAGGGTGCGATCACGCCCACGGCCAGATCCAGCAACTGAGAGTAATCGGGCTCAAGCGTCAGGACTTGCTGGCGATCCTTGAGCATCAACGCCAGCCAGCCGGCACCGTTGTCGACCCATTGCGCCTCGACAATCGCCTCGGCTGCGAGCCCCAGCCCCTTGCGCACCCGCTCCAGCAGCTCGGCGTCCAGCGGACCGGACTTAAGCAAGGGCGGCGCGAGGAACGCCAACCCATGATCGCTGCGGCGAATCCTGACCAAGCCGACGCCACATTCCTGCACGATCTCCTGCCCTTTCGGCACACCTCCGGCTTCCAGCCAGGCGTGACAACTGCCCAGGGTCGGATGCCCGGCAAATGGCAACTCGGTGGAAGTGGTAAAAATACGCACCCGGTAATCGGCTTCCGGGTGCTGCGGCGCCAACAGGAACGTGGTTTCGCTGAGGTTGGTCCAGTTGGCGAAAGCGGCCATGCGCGAGTCACTGAGCCCATCCGCCCCCAGCACCACCGCCAGCGGATTGCCCTTGAGCGGCACATCGCTGAACACATCCAGTTGCTTGTAATCGAATCGGCTGGTCGTCGGCTTGCTCATTCCGGAATTTTCAACCCGCGGGCCACGGCCGGCCGCGCCAGGAAGCGCTCCAATACTCGCGTCACATTGGGGAAGTTCTGGATACCCACCAAATCACCGGCTTCATAAAAACCGATCAAGTTGCGCACCCAGGGAAACGTGGCGATATCGGCAATGGTGTAGCGCTCGCCCATGATCCAGTCCCGCCCTTGCAGACGGCCATCAAGCACCTTGAGCAGGCGCTTGCTTTCCTCGACATAACGATCGCGTGGCCGCTTGTCCTCGTAGTCCTTGCCGGCGAACTTGTTGAAGAACCCCAACTGCCCGAACATCGGCCCGATCCCACCCATCTGGAACATCAGCCACTGGATCGTCTCGTAGCGCGCCGCCGATTCCTGAGCCAGCAACTGTCCGCTCTTGTCCGCCAGATAAATCAGGATCGCCCCCGACTCGAACAACGCCAACGGCTGGTCCCCCGGCCCATGGGGATCGAGAATCGCCGGGATCTTGTTGTTGGGGTTCAGGGAAAGGAATTCGGGCGACAGTTGGTCGTTGCTGGCGAAGTCCACTTTGTGGGGCTCGTAGGGCAGGCCGATCTCTTCCAGCATGATCGAGACCTTCACCCCGTTGGGAGTTGGCAGGGAGTAGAGCTGGAGCCACTCCGGGTATTGGGCGGGCCATTTTTGGGTGATGGGGTATGGGGTTAGGTTAGGCATGGTGTCGGCTCGAAAATGAAGTAAACCCCGAGGATAATCCAAGATGTAGGGGACCACATCACTGCCGGTCACAGAATTCACGTCGTCCTTTCTTAATTTCGCAACATCCTGTCGTTAACGTTCGTCCCATCTCCCGACGGAGATCGCTACAGTGCACCGGAATCGAACCAAAGCGCTCGAAGGGACTCTGAGCAATGCCTCCGAAGAATCAACGAGGCGTAACGACAGGGAAAACACCCGAAGCCAGCCGCTTCGCGGTGCCAGGGTTTGTCAGCCTGACTCAAGCGTGCTGAAGACTATTATTCGATGATGAACCCACTGAATTTCGCCCGACGCTTCAAACACCGTTCGTGGCTGATGCTGCCGACGCTGCTTGTGGTCTGTGGCCTGGTGTTGTCGCTGGAATCCAGCGTCAGCCGCGCCCAGCCAGCCGACGGTGTACAGACCCTGGTGTTCCTGCGCCACGCCGAGAAACCCGCCGGCGGCCTGGGCCAGCTCAACTGCCAAGGCCTCAATCGCGCCATCGACCTGGCCACCCTGCTGCCGGAAAAATTCGGCAAGGCCGACTATGTGTTCGCGGCCAACCCTACCCGCAATGTCGAAGAGGGTGAGCTGGACAACTCCTACAGCTATATTCGCCCGCTGATGACCATCAGCCCCAGCGCCATCAAGCTCGGGTTGCCGGTGAACATCAATTTTTCAGCCAACGACACCAGCGACCTGGCTGACGAACTGCTGCACGACAAGTACCACAACTCCACCATCTATACCGCCTGGTCCCATGGCTACCTGCCGGAGCTGATCAACAAGGTCGCCGGTGAGGCGGTGGGCAAGGAGCAGACCATTACCGAAGACTGGGCCTCGGGAGACTTCGATTCGCTGTATGTGCTGACCCTGACCTGGCACAACGGCAAGGCCAGCCTCACCAGCCAGAGCTACAAGCAAGGTTTGGACAATGGCCAGGAAACCTGTCCGACCTGATCAAAAAGTCGCCACATCTCTTTGTGGGAGCGAGCTTGCTCGCGATGGCGTCAACCCCATTGGCATTGATGTAGCTGACACACCGCTATCGCGAGCAAGCTCGCTCCCACAGGGGTAGCAGTTTAAGGCTGGCCTGAACTTGCGAGTTCACCTGCCCCGGGCCGCCCGCTCGCGCAAATACGCCAGCACCGCCGCCTGCTCCCCCGAGAACTCGATCCGCAAGCCCTTCTTTTCCCGCTGGAACACGTACATCGGGTCGTAATACTCACGCAGCAAACCCTCGATCCAACCGCGATGCACGTCGACGGCGCCGCTGTGGGCCTGCTCGGCCAGGGCGGTTTCCAGGATGTCCTTCAAGCGCCGGTGACGGTCGCCACCCAGGCGTTTGTGGATGTTGTCCAGGCTTGCCAGCAATCGCTCGGAAAACAGCGAGAAACCTTCGTCGCCATGCACCGCGACAAATTCCGCGCACAGGTCAATGACGTAATCCTGCAGGATCCGTTCGACCCGGCGCTCCAGGCTGTCTTCCAGCCAGACCATCGGAACCTGCTGCATGCGCTGGTACAAAGACAGCGGCAAGGCGCAACTGCCGACCGCGCGGCTCTCATCTTCCAGCACAAACTGTTCGATGCCAGCGGCACGTTTTTTCAGCACGTCCACGGCCAGACGGTTTTCGAAATCGATGTTGGAAGGCTGGCCGGTAGCGCGTTTACCGAAGCTCGAACCGCGATGGTTGGCATATCCTTCCAGGTCCAGGCTGTTGCTCAACTGGCCCAGCGCTTCAGTCTTGCCGGTACCAGTCATGCCGCCCAACAGCACCAGGTCACACTGGGCGACCGCATGCTCGACAGTGTCCAGCAAAAACGTGCGCATGGCCTTGTAGCCACCGCCGACCCGGGGGTAGTCAATGCCCGCTTCGTCCTTGAGCCATTGCTGGACGATCTGCGAACGCAAGCCGCCGCGAAAGCAATACAGCAGACCGTCGGGATGGGCCTTGGCGAACGCCGCCCAGGCCTGGATGCGCTGGGCCTTGGTCTGGCCGGACACCAGTTGATGCCCCAGGACGATGGCGGCCTGTTGCCCCTGCTGCTTGTAGCAGGTCCCGACCCGTTGCCGTTCGTTGTCGGTCATCAACGGCAAATTGACCACGCCGGGGAACGCGCCCTTGATGAATTCGACCGGGGCGCGTGTGTCCATCATCGGTCGGTCATGGAGGAAGATATCGCGGTAATCGGTGATGTCATGGCTCATCAAGACACCTCGACCGCGTGACTCTGTCGCTCGACCAACTCGCCAATGGGCTCCAGCGCCAGGCCGAGTTCAGCGGCCACCCGCAGGAACTCACCCTCGCCTTCGGGAGTGACGGCAATCAGCAGGCCGCCACTGGTCTGCGGGTCGCAGAGCACGCGTTTGTGCAGTTCCTGGACCCGACCGACCTTGCTGGCGTAGCTGTCGTAGTTGCGCAGCGTACCGCCCGGCACGCAGCCCAGGTCGAGGTAGTACTCGACGCCCGGCAGACGCGGCACCGCGTCATATCGAATACGTGCGGTCAACTGGCTGCCGTCGGCCATTTCCACCAGGTGCCCGAGCAGTCCGAAACCGGTGACATCGGTCATCGCGGTCACGCCGTCGAGCTTGCCGAAGCGGCTGCCGGGTTTGTTGAGGGTACACATCCAGTCACGGGCCAGGCCCACATCGGCGGCGCGCAACTTGCCTTTCTTTTCCGCCGTGGTGAGGATGCCAATGCCCAGGGGCTTGGTCAGATACAGGCGGCAACCGGCGGTGGCCGTATCGTTGCGTTTCATATGGCGCTTTTGCACCAGGCCCGTGACCGCCAGACCGAAGATCGGCTCAGGCGCGTCGATCGAATGCCCGCCAGCCAGGGGAATACCGGCCTCGTCACACACGGAACGACCGCCGCGAATCACTTCCCGGGCGATTTCCGGGGCCAATACGTTGACTGGCCAGCCGAGGATCGCAATGGCCATCAGCGGGTCACCGCCCATGGCGTAGATGTCGCTGATGGCATTGGTGGCGGCGATGCGACCGAAATCGAAGGGATCGTCGACAATCGGCATGAAAAAATCGGTGGTCGAGACCACCCCACGCTCCTCGTCGATGGCGTACACCGCCGCATCGTCGCGAGAAGCATTGCCGACCCACAGCTTGGGATCGAGGTTCTGCGCACCACTGCCGGCCAGGATCACTTCCAGTACCTGGGGCGAAATCTTGCAGCCGCAACCGGCGCCGTGGCTGTACTGGGTCAGGCGAATCGGCTCGCTCATGGACATACCTCTGGTCAGTCAAGGGGTCGATTCTAACAGCAACGCCACCGACTCAGTGCCGTGCCGAGCATTCGCCCGTGCAACACGTTGGTGCCACTTGAGGCGATTGTGAAGCATCCAGCGCACCCAGCCTGACCAATAGGACAGGAAAACCGCTTCAATTCCAGGCTTTTCAAGCCACTGCGAAAAATTGGTACGAGATGTGCAAACGTTTGCGCGATCGATCGCCGCTAGCGGATCGACGGTTTTTTTCAATCACGGAACACGGGCTTCGGCCCGCACGAACAAGGACTTTCCATGCTCTTCACTTCCCGGTATCGCGCCACGCCCGGCCTATTGGCAGCCACCCTGCTACTGACCGCCGTTACCGGACTACTCAGCGCCACGACCCAAGCCCAACCCACCGAGGTGTCCGCCCAAGGCGAAGCCCTCAGTCCTGAGGCCGCCCCTTCGAAAAAAGGCGCCTACCTGTCGGACTGGTACAACCAGGACCTCACGCTCATCGGCAGTAAGGACATCAGCTTCGGCCCGCAACCGGTCGACGATATCTACCTGGAATATGAATACTTCGGACGCAAGGGGCACTTCGAGCTCTATGGCTACGTCGACATTCCGAAGATTTTCAACATTGGCAACAGCCACGACAAGGGCGTGTGGGACCACGGCTCCCCCGTGTTCATGGAACACGAACCGCGTATTTCCATTGACTACCTGGCCGGCCGCAGCCTGGCCATCGGGCCGTTCAAGGAATGGTATGTGGCGTTCGACTGGATCTACGACCACGGCAGCAACAGTGCCAATCGCGCGAACACCTTGTACAGCGGCCTGGGCACCGACATCGACACTCACTCGAAGGTTAATCTGTCGGCTAACTTCTATGGCCGTTATCAATGGGAAAACTATGGCGCCAGCAATGAATATTCCTGGGACGGCTACCGCGCCCAACTCAAGTACATCGTGCCAATCAGCCAGTTCAGCAATGGTGCTTCGCTGACGTACATTGGCTTCACCAACTTCGACTTCGGCTCGGACCTGCACAACGACAACCCCGCCCGCACCGCCAACGCCACGGTCTCCACCAACGTCTTGCTGTACGCGTTCACCCACGTGCGTTTCACCCTGGTGGGCCGCTACTTCCACAACGGCGGCAACTGGCAGGATGGCAGCGAACTCAACTTTGGCGATGGCAACTTCCGCGCCCGCTCCGATGGGTGGGGATACTACGCTGGCGTTGGCTATCAGTTTTGAGCAAACCGTAGCAGCACCCTTTCGAATCCATGGAGGTCACGAACACATGATCAATCGCCTGTTTGCTTCAATCGGCCTGGCAAGTACTGCACTCTTCGCGGCAACCGCCGGGGCCGCGCCGCCGCTTCAACCCAAAGTGGTGTTGATCACGATGTTCGCCCCCGAGGCGCAGAACTGGATCGAACGCTTGCAGCTCAAGGAGGAAATCCGTGTACCGGGGTTGTCCGCCGAGTACCCGACGATCCGCTGCAATGCCGAACGGGTCTGCCTGCTGATTACCGGCATGGGCCAGACCAACGCGGCGGCTTCGACCCTGGCCCTGGCGCTCTCCCCGAGCGTCGATCTGCGCAAGAGCTATTTCCTGGTGGCCGGGATCGCCGGCATCAACCCGCACCACGGCACGCTCGGCACAACCGCCTGGGCCCATTACCTGGTGGAGTTCGGCACCCAATGGGAGCTGGATTCGCGGGATGTGCCCAAGGATTGGCCCACCGGCTACCTGGGCATCAACACCAAAGGGCCAAACGAAAAACCGCCGCTGGACTACAAGACGGAAGTTTTCGAACTCAACCCGGCCCTGCAGGCCAAGGCCTTCGCCCTCAGCCAGCAGGTGACCTTGGCCGAAAGCAAGGAATCGGCGGCCTGGCGCTTGAAGTACCCGTATGCCCCGGCCAACCAACCGCCGGTGGTGACCCGCTGTGACACCCTGGCGGGCAATACCTGGTTCTCCGGCACGCGCCTGAGCGAACGCGCCGAAGTCTGGACCCGCCTGCTCACCGACAACAAAGGCGTCTACTGCACCACCCAACAGGAAGACAACTCGACTTACGAAGCCTTGCTACGGGCCAGTCGTGAAGGTCGGGTGGACATCAATCGACTGGCCGTGCTGCGGGCCGGGTCCGACTTCGACCGTCCCGAGCCCGGAGGCAACGAAGTGGACAACCTGCTCAAGTACGCCGACCAGGGCGCGTTCGTCCCGGCCCTGGAAAACCTGTTCCGCACCGGCAACCCGCTGGTGCAGGACATTGTGAAAAACTGGTCGGTGTGGAAAAACGGGGTGCCGGGCCTTTGATCCGTCGGGGCTCGGATGGCGGGGGCGCTAATCTCCAGTGTTCACCCGATGGAATTTTCCATTCCTGGCAGGATCACTTGAACATCCACCAAGCGCCCCAGGAGACCGCCTATGCACATGCCCCTTGCTGCCGACAGCACTCACTTCTATTACGGCCTGGACTCGCTGCTTGGGCACCAGACCCAAAGTGCCACTTGCCAGTTCGACGTCAAACGCTTCGACGACGCCGAACCGGCGTGGTATGTGCTGCACGTACGCCCACCGCTGCCGGACGACCTGGACAAAGCCCAGATCGTGGTGTTCAGCGCCGAAGGTCGGCAAATCAGTGGCATCGTCCGGAGCACCGAGCGCCTGGACGATGGCAGCCTGCGACTGAACGTCGAACCCAGCTGAGACCTTCAGGCCTGCCGTGCATTGCTGCGATACATGAACACCAGCGCCAAGGCCAGGCAGGCCATGGCCAGGATCCGGCTACCGGACAACTCGATGGCCGGGTTGCCCAGCCAGCCGAAGTTGTCGATCAACATGCCCATGCCCAATTGCCCGACGATCACCGCCACCGTCGCCACGCCAGCCCCCACCCGCGGCACCGCACCGACCATCACCATCATGTAGACAACGCCGAACAACGCACCGCTGAGCTGCCATTTCGGCACATCCAACAAGGTGACCGCGTGGGCCGGTTCGAAAAACACAATCAGCAGCCCGGTGGTCACCGTGCCCACCGTAAACGTCAGCAGGCTGCTGCGTAGCACACCGACCGTCTGGCCCAGGCGGCCGTTGATAGCCGCCTGCACACTCAGCACCGCACCCGCAGCGACAACCACCAGCAGTAAAATAAACAGACTCATATTCAACCTCGGGCAATCAGGACAAGGGCCACGACTATCAGTGCCAACGCCAGCCAACGTTCGCCGTTGACCCGCTTGCGGCTCGCACCGAACCAGCCGAAATGGTCGATCAACACACTTTTGCCCACCTGACCGGAAAGGATCGCGACCATGGTCATGGCGATCCCGATGTGGGGCGTGGCGAGTGTCAGCACCACTACGTAGACGGGCCCCAGGAAACCGCCAATCAGTTGCCAGCGTGGCAGTTCATTCAAGGCCGGGCCCTGTTGCCGACCGCTAAGCAGTAACAGCAGGAAGAGAATCGCCGAGCCAACGCCAAAGATGCTCAGGGTGGCCCACAAATGCCCGACTTGCACCCCGAGCGGCCCCAGCAGGCCGGCCTCTACGGACAAGCCCATACCGGCCAGGATCACCACGGGCAGCAATAGCCAGCGCAAGAACGACCGCGGTTGGGCGGCAGCCGTCACCGGAGCGGCCTCGTTCAATGAGGAAACCTGCATAGTCATGACCCACTTGGAAAAGGATGGCCGGCATTATCGGCTGGTGCGTCTGTGCGATAAATGGGAGTATCCAGACAACACTTTTGCGTAGTACGCACAGGACAGCCACCCATGCATGGCCTCAATGAACTTGGCTTCAAGGCGCTTCGCCTGTTTGTCGCGGTGCTCGATCACGGCAGTTTCTCGGAAGTGGCCCGGCGCGAAGGCCTGGCCCCGTCATCGATTTCCCGACAGATCCAGCTGATGGAGCAGGCCCTGAACCAGCAGTTGCTTTATCGCCACACCCGCGCCGTCTCCCCCACTGAAGCCGGCCGCCTGCTGGGGCATCATGCGCGGCTGTTACTGGTGCAATTGGAGGAGGCCGAACAAGCCTTGCAGGAACAGCACAGCGAGCCCTCCGGGCTGGTGCGGATCAACGCCCCAGTAGTGTTCGGCCAGCGCCACCTGACGCCGTGGCTGGGCCAGTTATGCGAACGCTACCCAAAGCTGCAATTGGAGATCCAGCAGACCGACAGTTACGTCGACCCACTGCAGGAAGGCGCAGACCTGCTGTTTCGGATCGGCCCGTTGCAGGACTCAGGCATGCAGGCGCGGGTCGTCGCCCCCCATCGTTTCCAGATCGCGGCCAGCCCCGCTTACCTGGCTCGCCACGGCGCGCCGCTCAAACCCCAGGACCTGGCGGCTCACCAATGCCTGGCCTACAAAGGCGTGACCGGCCAGCAGCGCTGGTTCTTCCGCCGCCCGGGCCAGGCCTGGACACCCTACAGCGTCAAGGGCCCGATCACCGGCAACCACGCCGACACCTTGACCCAGGCCGCCGAACAAGGCCTGGGGTTAGTGATGTTTCCGTCCTGGCTGATCGGCGAAGCGTTGCGCAACGGTACGCTGGTCCCGGTACTGGAGGATTACCAGGCCTCCAACAGCCTCGAACCCCAACAGATTGCCATCCTCTGGCCGGGCAGCCGGCGCCTGTCGGTGAAGGTCCGCACCGTCATCGATTTCTTCCTGGCGTGTTTTGGCGAAGTGCCCTACTGGGATCGCTGACCGCAGTGTGGCGCTCCTTTATTGACTTCATCACTGAGCATTTCGAACGCGAAGGGCCGGCCAGGCGTTCCTGCGCGCTGGAATCCAGTGCAGCGCCCATGGGATGATCAGCCTCCGAGCATGACCATCCGTGGAGCGTTTCAATGTCATTGCTGAGTAAACAAGCCACTGCCCTGTTGCTGGGGGCCATCGCCAGCCTGGTCGTGGCAACCGCCCATGCGGCCCCGGCCAAAACCACTGGCGATGCACCGGCGCAGAAGATTTCGTTGCTGGGTGGCAAGCTCAATTTCACCCTGCCCAAGGGGTTCACGGCGACGCCACTGCCCGCCGGTGAACTGACCCAGGGTACGGCCGGAGCAACGGGCATAATGTATAGCAATGCCACCCGTAAAACCGTGGTGATCACCGCTGAAAACACCATCGTCAACGGCGCGAATGTGAAGGACAACGACAATGCCTTTCTCGACATCACCTTCGCCGACTTCGCCGTTCAGAAAACCAAAGCCTTGCCGGACGCCAAGATCCTCGGCGAAAAAAGCCTGACCCAGAAAGGCACAGGGCTGGGTCTGCGCCAACTCGACACCAGCGCCACCCAGGGCGGCGGGCCAACCCTGGACACGACGTTGATAGGTGCCTCCGGCACGCGCATGGCGGTGGTGCAGATCATCTCCCGGGCCAGCGACAAGACCGGTCATGAGGCGTTGGTGAAACAGATCGCCAGCGGTCAGTGACGGGCACCGCATAGCCCTCAATCGCGAGCGAGCTCGCTCCCACATTGGCTACCCGACACCCTGTGGGAGCGAGCTCGCTCGCGATGACGTCGGCACAGCCAACTTTGATGCAAGCTGACCCACCGCTATCGCGAGCAAGCTCGCTTCCACAGGGATTTACAGGGGTCAGGGGTTGAGACGCTCCAACCAGGCTCGCAGGTCCTGCACCTCCTGCGCACTGATGCTGTGGCCCAGGCCCAGGTAGGCATGGAATTCCGGTTCCAGTGCCAGGGTCTTCAGGAAGGTGTTGGCCTCGGTGCCATCGTGGTAGGGAATGATCGGGTCTGCCGTGCCATGGCCGATGAACACCGCCAGTGTCCGTCGCGACTCATCGGGGGTCAGTTCCGCCCGCAGCACCGATAGAACTCGCCCGCCCATCGCGGCAATACCACCGACGGCTTCGGGGTGTCGCAAGGCCACTTCGTAGCTCATCATCGCCCCCTGGCTGAAACCCACCAGGTAGACCTTGCTCGCGTCGGTCGAATATTTGGCCCGGGCCTTGTCGATGAAATCCAGCAGCATCTGGCCGCTGGCCTTCAGGTCCGAGGTGTCACCGTCATAGGCGCCCTCGCCCTTTTTGGCGAACCACTGGTAACGGTCCTGCTCCATGCTCTTGGGCGCCCGCACCGAGAGGTAGTTGTAATCCCGCGGCAACTCGTCCTTGAGTGCGAACAGGTCCTGCTCGTTACTGCCGGAACCGTGCAGGAAGATCACCAGCGGTCGGTTCCGGGCTTGCTCATCGATTTGGGCCAGGTAGTTGAGCGGCAGGTCCGTGTGCAGCGAGGGTTGGGCCTGCAACCCGGACGAGACCAGCAACAGAAACAGGGCGAGCGCTTTGAACATCGATCTTCCTCCATCGTTTCGATAGCCGCGCGGCAACGCACGTGCGGTGAGGTAGACAGCAGTTATCAGTCGTTGATCAATTTCCCCGTACGAATCGGTTCACGCCCGGCGACTTTTGCCTGCCAGATCCCCGGCTGGGTATAGCGCCCACGGTCCAGGGCAAACAGCACGCCGCTGGTGCCGGCCCGCACGGTGGTGACCCGATCACTCAACGGATCGACCACTTCGAACAGCGGATCGCCCCGCTCCACCCATTCGCCAGCCTCCCGCAGGAAACTCACCACGCCATGGTGCGGCGCGAACAGGTATTGGGTGCCTTCGAACGGGAAGCCTTCACAGCACTGCGCCGGCGCCGGCAGCCACTCCCCGGCGATGAAACCTTGCTCGGCCAGAAACCCGAGGATGGCTTCACAATTGGCCTGGGCCTGCTCCACCCGGGTATCGCCCATGCTGCCCAGTTCCAGGGTCGTCGCCAGGTTCGCCGCAGGGATCGCCGCCGTGGGAAAGGCCTTGGCCAAACGCAACCAGGGCGAGGAGCAGGACTCGTCGAACGAACTGCCGCCCGAATCCTCGCACAACAACGCCACACCGGCTTTCAAGCGTGCGGCCAGGGAGCGCCATTGCGGCCACTGCTGCGGCAAGGCGTACAAGTGGATCGCCGCCTCGAAATCACAATGCAGGTCCAGGGTGATGTCGGCGTCGCAGGCATGGCGCAGCAGCAGGCGATGCAGCGCTTCGAGTTGCGAAGGCGGTGCTGGCAAGTCATCGAGTACCTCAGCCATGGTCTGGCGGATCAGGGTGATATTGGCGGCCGGGTCGTCACCCAAGCGATCACCGATGCGTTGCGCCACCGGTGCGCTGAGCTCCACGAAGGAACGGTTGAAATTCTTGCCGCTGCCCAGTTCGAAACGCCCCATGTGGGCGCTTTGCAGATGTTGATCCAGGCCAATGGGGTTGGCCACCGGCACCAGTTCGATCACACCTTTGAGCAAGCCCTGGGCCTCAAGATCGTTGAGCCGCTGCTTCAGCTCCCAGGCGGTGCGCATGCCCGGCAGTTCATCGGCGTGCAGGCTGGCCTGGATGTAGGCCTTGCGCGGCCCATGGCCGTAACGAAACACACTGAGTCGGCGCTCGGTGCCCAGGTGGCTCCATGGCAAGGTATGGTCGATGCGTTGCATGAGGGGCTCCGAATGGCGGCATTACGATAGGCGCAGGGTAAACAATCGCCCATGAAAAAGGTGGCCGGCCGGGTCAATGGCGGGCCACCTTGGGGTTCAGCGATTAATGGCCGTAGATGTCAAAGGCGAAGTATTTGTCCTGCACCTGCTTGTACGTGCCGTTGGCACGGATTTCGGTGATGGCCGCGTTGAATTGATCGGCCAGGGCCTTATCGCCCTTGCGCACCGCAATGCCTGCGCCGCCGCCGAAGTATTTCGCGTCGTCATAGGTCGGGCCGACGAAGGCGAAGCCTTTGCCGGCGTCGGTTTTCAGGAAACCTTCGTCGAGGTTGACCGAGTCGGCCAGCATGGCGTCGAGGCGACCGGCGACCATGTCCAGGTTGGCTTCCTGCTGGGAACCGTAACGCACCAGGTCGATACCGGCGGGCACCAGCACTTCGGTGGAGAAACGGTCATGGGTACTGGCGCGCAGCACACCGACTTTCTTGCCCTTGAGTTCGGTCAGTGGGTCCTTGATGTTGGAGCCTTCCTTCATCACGAAGCGCGCTGGGGTGTGGTAGTACTTGATGGTGAAATCGACGTTTTTCTTGCGATCGTCGGTGATGGTCATGGACGACAGGATCGCGTCGATTTTCTTCACTTTCAGCGCAGGGATCAGACCGTCGAACTCCTGCTCGACCCAGACGCACTTGACCTTCATCTGTGCGCAGAGCGCATCACCGATATCGACATCGAAGCCGGCCAGCTTGCCGTCGGGGGTTTTCATCGAAAAAGGCGGGTAACCGGCTTCGATCCCGAGGCGGATCGGCTTGGCGTCTTCGGCCACGGCCGACAGGGACAACACGGACAGTGCCAGGGCACCGAACATGGCTAGCTTCTTCATTTTCGCTCCTGAGTGTGCAGGTATTTTATTGGATCGTTATGGGCAGATTCGTCGGCAGTGTTCGGTCAGCAAAAACCGAAGTGGCCGGGAGTCTAGAGGGGCACTCAGGAGGGGAATTATGTTGAAGCGACAAATAGTTATAAAAACAGCCAGGTGCGGCTGGCGGTCAGAGGATTTGCGAAAAACCTGACAGGTAAACATCCCCGGGACAGGCAAATACCCCTGTGGCGAGGGAGCTTGCTCCCGCTGGGCTGCGCAGCAGCCCTTGATGTCCGTCAGATGAAGGCATCGTCACCCTTATTAGGGCCGCTGCGCGCCCCAGCGGGAGCAAGCTCCCTCGCCACAAAAGCCTGTTTGCAATCTGCTTGTGACGCAGAATCAACAGTCGCAGCGGATCGCCTCGTCCGCCACGCGCTCCACCGAGCCGGTCAGGCGAAAGCCTTCATCGAGCCAACCCATGACGCCACCGATCATTTCCTTGACCGGGTAACCCAACGTTGCCAGACGCACCGCCGCCTTGTTCGCGCCATTGCAATGGGGACCGGCGCAATACACCACGAACAGGGTGGTCTTGGCATAGGCGGCCAGCGCCTGGGCGGTGAGCGTGCGGGTCGGCAGGTTGATCGCCCCGGGTACGTGACCGCGCTCATAGGCCAGCGGTCCGCGTACGTCCACCAGCACAAAATCGACGCTGCCGGCCTGTTGGCTGGCGTGAACGTCGGAACAATCCGTTTCGAACGACAAGCGACGACTGAAATGCTGCAGGGCGATATCGGCAGGGGCAGCAGGCACTTCGCGAACCAGGCTGGTCATGGGGATGTACTCCAGGGGTAGAGAAAGGCGTGAAGAGACTTTATCCCCCCGATGCTTACCGCTACAGTGGCGTACAAGACACTCTGTGGGAACTTTCCGACAAATGCAGCCTTTCCCGGGTCTGGTCGCGATCCTCGCCTACGACGGCCTGTGCACCTTCGAATTCGGTGTCGCCGTCGAGATTTTCGGATTGGAGCGCCCGGAATTCGATTTCCCTTGGTACGAACATCGGATCGTCGCGGTCGATGACGGCCCGATGCGCGCCATGGGCGGCTTCCAGGTATTGGCCGATGGCGGCATGGAACTGCTCGAAACCGCCCGGACCATTGTCGTGCCAGGCTGGCGCAGCCGCAGCGAGCCCCCCTCCCCGGCGTTGCTCGACGCGCTACGCCGGGCCCACGCCCGTGGTGCGCGCCTGCTGTCCATCTGTTCCGGGGCCTTCGTACTGGCCGCCGCAGGGCTGCTCGATGGCCAGGGCGCCACGACTCACTGGCGCTACACCGACGAGTTGGCCGAAAGCTTTCCCGCCGTTCGGGTCGACCCGGATGTGCTGTATGTCGACTCAGGACAGGTCATCACTTCGGCGGGCAGCGCCGCCGGCATCGACGCCTGCCTGCACCTGGTGGCACGGGACTATGGCGTCCAGGTCGCCAACACGGTGGCGCGCCGGTTGGTGATGTCGCCGCAACGTACGGGCGGCCAGGCGCAGTTCATTCCCTCGCCGGTCAGCCGTACGCCACGCAGCGACCTGTCGAGTGTCATGCAATGGGCCCGCGAGCGCCTGCACGAGCCTCTTGGCGTGCGCGAACTGGCCAGCCAGGCGGCCATGAGTGAACGCACCTTCCTGCGCCACTTCACCCAAGCCTGCGGCGTGTCGCCCAAGGCCTGGCTGCAACACGAACGCCTGGCCCGGGCCCGCGAGCTGCTGGAAAGCACCGGGGACAACACCGACAACATCGCGCAACTGTGTGGCTACCGCTCGGTGGAGAGCTTTCGCGTGGCGTTTCGCAGCGTGGTGGGGTTGGCGCCGTCGGTGTATCGGGAGCGGTTTGGGCGGGGGTGAACAGCCTACTGGTGATGACGCTGTCGAACGCTGTTATGGCGAGGGAATATAGGTGGGAGCAAAGCTTGCTCGCGATATGAGCGCCTCGATTTCTGAAAGGCCGCATCGCCTGTATCGCGGGCAAGCCTTGCTCCCACATACCTCTGGCCACAGGTTGATGTGCGGCATCATTGAGGCTTGCGCAACAAGTACGTATCCATGATCCACCCATTGGCTTTGCGCGCGGCCTTGCGGGTGCGTTCGATGTCATCGGCCACATCCCCCAGCCGGCCGGCGATCAGGATTTCATTCGGTGTCCCCACATAGGCGCCCCAGTAAATCTGCGTATCGGGATCACTCACCTGGCGGTAGGCGTCCTCGGCATCGAGCATCACCACCACGCTCGCCGCATCGCCCACCTGCCCCGCCGCCAAGCGGCGTCCGGTGGTGATTTCCAGCGACCCGCCAATGCTGTTCAACGGCACTTTGTGCCGGGCGGCCAGGGCCTGGGCACTGGTGATACCAGGGATCACCTCGAATTCAAAATCGCAGCGGCCCGCGTCGAGCATCGCCTGCAGGATACGCACGGTACTGTCGTACAACGCCGGATCGCCCCACACCAGAAAACCACCTCGCTGCCCGTCGGACAGTTCTCCATCGATCAAGCGTTCGAAGGTGGCTTGTTTGGCGCGGTTCAGCGCTTCGACGCTGTCCTTGTAGTCCAGCTCGCCGCGTTGGCGCTCCGGGCTGTAGGCTTCGACGAAACGGTAGGTGCGATCAACGATGTAGCGTCGACAGATTTCGCGCCGCAGGTCCAACAGCTTGTCCTTGGCGGGGCCCTTGTCCATGAGGAAGACCACGTCCAAGCGGTTCAAGGCTTTGACTGCCTGCATCGTCAGGTGATCCGGATCGCCTGCCCCAATGCCAATGACTGACAACTTCTTCATCGCGGCGACTCCTGGCCATGTCCCTCGGCGCGCAATCGCCATACGCCGTTGAAACGCAACTCAAGGGTGGACAACGGTTCAATGTCGATCCGGTTGAATGTGGCGGCCGGGCAGCCCAAGACATTCATCAAGGCTGCGCGGATCACAAAAGGGTGGGTGACGGCCAGCAGGTGCCCCGGTCGGGTTTCCAGGCGGGTCAGCCAGTCTCCGACACGCCGACACAACTGGGCGACGGATTCACCGCCATGGGGGGCCACCTCGGCATCGTCGAGCCAGGTTTGCAGGGCGTGCGGTTCAACCTTGAGCAATTCATCGATGGACGACCCGCGCCAGCGTCCCAGATCGCAATCGGCCAGGGCCGGGTCCACCTGGGGCTCGTCGCCGAACAGCGCGGCGGTCTGGCGAGTGCGCAGTTCCGGCCCGCACAGCAGTTGCCGGACGTTTCGATAGCCGTGCTCGACCTGCCCACGGCGCGCCAGCCAGTCGGCGTCCAGCGCTTCGTCCAGACCGAAGTGCGCCAACTTCTGGGCGGCGGTGCGGGCATGGCAGATCAACGTCAGGCGAGTGGTTTGCACACTGGATTCTCGGGTAATCGAACGGGTCCCATGGGCGGGATATTCACAGGTTTAGTTGTACAGCACCTTATACGAAATCAAATAAGTGAGACAAAAAGGCGTTATGTCCCACATATCCAGAAGTATCGACTGACATATCGGTTCCACCTGGCCGCGGCCAACTCCTACAAGGCTTTCGCACAATTCTGGAGCATTTTAAACGGAACGTAAAAACCACTGGACATGTAGCACCAGCTACATAAATACTGTTTTCAGGAGTTATGAAAGAAAACCAACATTCATCCAGGCAAGGAGCACGGATGCCGCCCCTCAGAGACCTGATTACCGATCCCGGCCTGATTTTGACGCCGTCGGAACGCAAGGTCGTACGTGCCCTGCTCGATCACTACCCACGCAACGGCCTCGGTCCGATGTCACGTCTGGCAGACCATGCCGGCGTCAGCGACCCGACCATCGTGCGGCTGGTGAAAAAACTCGGGTTTGGCGGTTATGCCGAATTCCAGGATGCACTGCTCAGTGACATGGACCATCGCCTGCGCTCCCCTCGCACGCTGTTGCAACCGCGGGCCAAATTGCAGCAAGGCGATACCTGGAGCCAGTACCTGGCCGCCAGCCAACGCAACCTCGTCGACACCCAGGCCCTGACCCAACCCGAAGACGTGCGCATTCTCGTGCAGTGGTTGCTCGACAGCCGCCATCAGGTGCATTGCTTCGGCGGGCGCTTCAGCAGCTTCCTGGCCCATTACCTGCTCAACCATTTGCGATTGCTGCGCGCCGGCTGTTTTGCCCTGGAAGATAACGCCCAGCTGCCTGACCGGCTATTCGACGTGCAGCGCCAGGACGTGGTGCTGATTTTCGATTACCGCCGCTACCAGGCCCAAGCCCTGCGTGTGGCCAGTGCGGCCAAGGCGCGGCACGCCCGGGTGGTGCTGTTCAGCGACGTCTATGCTTCGCCGTTGCGCGAGCTGGCCGACCTGATCATCAGCGCCCCGGTGGAATCGGTCTCGGCCTTCGACAGCCTGGTGCCGGCGCTGGCCCAGGTCGAAGCCCTGATCGCCTGCCTGACCCTGCAATGCCCCGAGCTGGCCGAACGCCTGGAAGGCATCGACGCCTTGCGCACGGAATTCAACACGCACCTGTTGGAGGAAAAATAAGGATGTTCTCGCTCCCCCACCGCTCCCCCCGGGATTTGCCGTTCACCCGCCAGCACACGGCGTTGCTGTTGGTGGACATGCAACGCGCCTGGCTGGAACCGCAATTCGATGCCCACCTGCACCGCCCCGAGGCCGAGTATTTCCTCCATCGGGCCCGCCAACTGGTCATTCCCAACCAGCAGCGTTTGCTCGATGCGATGCGAGATGCACAGCACAACGTGTTGCACACCCACATCGAAAGCCTCACCGCCGATGGCCGCGACCGTTCCCTGGACCACAAGCTGTCGGACATGCACCTGCCCAAAGGCAGCCCCGAGGCGCAGATCATTGCCGAGCTGACGCCGCAGGAAAACGAAATCGTGCTGCCCAAGACCTCCTCCGGGGTGTTCAATTCCACCAACATCGATTACGTGCTGCGCAACCTGCAGACCCGGCACCTGATCGTCGCCGGGATCGTCACCGACCAGTGCGTCGACATGGCCGTGCGTGACGCCGCCGACCGTGGCTACCTGGTCACGCTGGTGGAAGATGCCTGTGCCACCTACACCGAACAACGGCATCTGGCGTGCCTGAACGCGATCAAGGGCTATTGCTGGATCACTGACACCGACACCGTACTCGCTCGTTTGCGGGAGATGCAGCCATGAGTCACCTCGACGCCGCCGCCCTCCTCGCGCCGCTGCCGGTCACGACCCTGGTGACCACCGACCTGATCGGCGTGACCCGCGGGCGCTCGTTTCCCAGCGATGAATTGCCCCACTACGTCACCGCCGGTTGTGGCTGGGTGCCGGCCAACAGCGCGTTGACGCCCCAGGACATCATCGCGTCGACCAACCCCTGGGGCGCCTATGGCGACCTGCGCCTGGTGCCGGACCTGTCCAGCCGGGTAACCGTCAACAATGGGCCCGACACCCAAGCGCCGGCCCTGGACTTCATCCATTGCGATATTCGGGAAACCGACGGCCGTCCCTGGAGCGCCTGCCCGCGCACGCTGCTGCAGGGCGAAGTGGAGCGTTATCGCAGCGAACTGGGCCTGCAGGTTTTCGCCGCGTTCGAGCATGAATTCAACCTTGCCACCACGCCTGCGCAGCCTGATCGCCTGGCCTTCAGTCTCCAGGCCCAGCGCCAGCAGGCCGGGTTCGCCGGGTGGTTGCTCAGTGCCCTGCGAGCCGGCGGCGTCGAACCGGAAATGTTCCTGCCCGAATACGGCAAGCAGCAATACGAAATCACCTGTCGCCCGACCCTGGGCGTGGCCGCTGCCGACCGGGCGGTGAACGTACGGGAAATCACCCGCGAGATCGCCCGGCAGATGGGCCTGGACGTGAGCTTTGCCCCCAAGACCTCGGAAAATGCCGTGTGCAACGGCGTGCATCTGCACCTGAGCCTGCAAGACCTGAGCGCGGACCCGGTGCTGCATGACGCCGCCAGCAGCAATGGCTTGTCCAGCCTTGGCCAGCATTGGGCAGCGGGTGTGCTGCATTATCTGCCGGCGCTGTGCGCGCTGACGGCGCCGACGCCGTTGTCCTACGAGCGCCTGCAACCTCATCATTGGAGCGCCTCCTATGCGTGCCTGGGACAGCGCAACCGCGAAGCGGCGCTGCGCATCTGCCCGACCGTGAGCCTGGGTGGCAAGCCGCTGGCAAACCAGTACAACCTGGAGTTTCGCGCCATGGACGCCACCGCCTCGCCGCACCTGGCGATGGCGGCGCTGTTGATTGCCGGACGGCTGGGCATCCAGCAACGGCTGCCATTGCAGGCTGTCACCGATGAAATACCCGATGAGCTGGATGAATCACAACGGCGCGCCCGTGGCATTATCGCCCTGCCGACAACCCTGGCCCAGGCACTGGACTGCCTGCGCCACAGCGGGGCACTGCTCGAGACCCTGCCCGGCCCGCTGGCCGAAACCTATTTCGCCTTGAAGGCCCAGGAGCTGGCCTTGACCCAGGCGCTCTCACCTGCCGAGCGTTGCGAGCACTATGCACGAATCTATTGAATGCGCTGAATCAGGCCTCTACACCAGGCCGGCCTATCGATTGACCCGGGAGGAATCCGATCACCCGGTGTTGCTGGTGTGCGAACACGCCAGCCGTTTCATTCCCGTGGCGCTGAATGACCTGGGCCTGGATGAAACCGCGTCCCAGGAACACATCGCCTGGGACATCGGCGCCCTGCTCCTGGCTGAACGCCTGTCCGAAACCCTCGGCGCGACCTTGCTGTCGGCCAATTACTCACGGCTGTTGATCGACCTCAACCGCCCGCTGCATGTGCCGGACAGCATTCCGGCCCAGAGCGAGATCTACCAGGTCCCGGGCAACCACGACCTGGACGACGCCACGCGCCAATACCGTCAGCAGCGCCTGTTCCATCCTTTCCATGACCGGTTGCGGGCGTTGATCGACCAGCGCCTGGCCGCCAACCGGCCGGTACGCGTGGTGGGCATCCATAGCTTCACCCCGGTGTTCTACGGCCAGCCACGCGCCCTGGAAGCCGGCGTGCTGTTCGGCGAAGCCAAGGAGTACGCCCAGCACATCGTCGACGGGCTGAGCCGGCATTCGCTGCGGGCAGCGGGCAACCAGCCCTACAAGATCAACCCCCTGACCGACATGACGG
Organism: Pseudomonas sp. Soil_N_39; assembly: GCF_057655955.1. Taxonomy (NCBI): domain Bacteria; kingdom Pseudomonadati; phylum Pseudomonadota; class Gammaproteobacteria; order Pseudomonadales; family Pseudomonadaceae; genus Pseudomonas; species Pseudomonas sp. Soil_N_39. The sequence continues at coordinate 44,466 of NZ_JBDGLI010000007.1, read as the reverse complement.
TCCCGGTGCACGGCGATGGCCGCGGCCTGGACTCGGTCTTGATCGAAGTGCGCAATGACCAGTTGCGCAGCCCCGAGGGAGTAAGGACCTGGAGCGCCTACCTGGCGCCTCTGCTGTAGATAGGCAGCGGCAAGTTTCCAGCGACAGACAACAAGCAAGCGCAACCCACACAGCTGAAAAGGAAAACGGCTCATGAGCATCGAGGCATTTGGCTACAAACAGGAATTGAAACGCGGCCTGTCGCTGACAGACCTGGTGGTATACGGGATGATTTTCATGATCCCCATCGCACCGTTCGGCGTGTATGGCTACGTCAACGCAGAAGCACCGGGGATGGTGCCGCTGGCCTACATCATCGGCATGCTGGCAATGCTGTTTACCGCGTTGAGCTACGGCAGCATGGCCCGGGCCTTTCCGGTGGCAGGTTCGGTCTATTCCTACGCGCAGCGGGGCCTTAACCCACACGTCGGGTTCATCGCCGGCTGGTTGATGCTGCTGGACTACCTGCTGATCCCGCCGCTGCTCTATGTCTACGCCGCCATGGCGCTGAACCATTTGTACCCGGACATTCCCAAGGTCGGTTTCATCCTGGCCTTCCTGGTAAGCGCGACTTTCGTCAACCTGCGGGGCATCACCTTCACCGCGCGGATGAACATCATTTTCTTGCTGGCACAGCTGGTGGTGCTGGGGATTTTCCTGTTCTACGCCTGGAATGCCCTGCACGGCGGGGCCGGTCACGGCCAACTGACCCTGGCGCCGCTGTACAGCCCGGAACACTTCAACTTCGCCCTGCTGATGCAAGCCGTGTCCATCGCGGTACTGTCGTTCCTGGGCTTCGACGCCATTTCCACCCTGGCCGAAGAAATCAAGGGCGACCCGGGCCGCAGTGTCGGCAAGGCAGCCTTGGTGACCTTGCTGGTGATGGGAGCGATTTTCGTGGTGCAGACCTGGATCGCCACCGACCTGGCAGCAGGCATGGGCTTCAAGTCCGCCGACACCGCATTCTATGAAATCGCCGAATTGGCGGCCGGCAGTTGGCTGGCCACCTTGACCGCGGTGGCCACAGCCCTGGCCTGGGGCGTGGCGGTGGCGATCACCTCCCAAGCGGCAGTGTCGCGCCTGTTGTTCGGCATGGCCCGGGACGGCCAACTGCCCAAGGTGCTGGCCAAGGTCCATCCGAAACATAACACCCCTTACATGAGCATCTACCTGGTGGCGGTGTTGTCGTTGCTGATCTGCTACCTGTTCATCAACGCCGTGGACACCCTGACCTCCCTGGTCAACTTCGGTGCCCTGAGCGGCTTCATGTTGCTGCACATCACGGTCATCAACCACTACTGGCGCCGCCAGCAGTCCGGCCAATGGATTCGCCACCTGATCTGCCCGCTGATCGGCTTCGTGATCGTCGCGGCCATCCTGTACAACATGGGCGTGGCCGCGCAAAAGCTCGGCCTGATCTGGATCGCCGCGGGTGTGGTCTATCTGTGCCTGCTCAACAAATTCGGCAGTCGTACTGCCTTGCCCGATCCGGCGGGCCAATGAGAGGCGGCGGTCGAAGGGTTCGGCCAGCCGTGGTGACAACGCGTGGACATCGACAGTGATCGTCAAGCCCGGTGCCAGTCACCGGGCTCCCTGGAACAGGAGTGCAATCCATGCTGGCCTTACGTCCAGTTCAATTAGCCGATCTGCCGCAACTGCAACAACTGGCCCGTGACAGCCTGGTGGGGGTCACGTCGCTGCCGGACGATACCCGGCGCCTGGAGGAAAAAATCCTCGACTCGTGCGCCTCGTTCGCAGTCGATGCGCAAGAGCCGGGGGCGGAGAATTACTTTTTCGTCTTGCAGGATCTGGAGTCCGGGCGCCTGGTCGGCTGTTCGGAAATCCTCTCCAGCACCGGTTGCAACGAACCGTTCTACAGCCTGCGCAACCGACCGTTTTCCAGCGAATCCCGGGAGTTGAATATCCAGCATGGCGTACCCGCCTTATCCCTGTGCCAGGACCTCAACGGGCAAACACTGCTGCGTGGCTTCCACATCGACGCCGAACGGGTGCGCACGCCGGAATCAGAGCTGCTGTCCCGGGCCCGGCTGATGTTCATCGCCGCCCACCCCCAGCGCTTTGCCGAATCGGTCATCACCGAAATCGTCGGTTTCAGCAGCGAAGACGGCCAGTCGCCTTTCTGGGACGCCATCGGCCAGCACTTCTTCGACTTGCCTTATGCCGAAGCCGAACGGTTGTGTGGCTTGCAGAGCCGGACCTTTCTCGCCGAGCTGATGCCGCAATACCCGATCTACGTGCCCATGCTGTCGCCCGCAGCCCAGGCCTGCATCGGCCGGGTTCATCCCGACGGCCAGGAAGCCTTCGACATCCTCGAACGCGAGGGTTTCGAGACCAACAGCTATGTCGATATCTTCGACGGTGGGCCGACCTTGCATGCCCGTATCGTCAATATCCGTTCCATCACGCAAAGTCGCATCACCACAGCCAGGCAGAGCCCGCAGATTGACGCACGGGGCCTGTACCTGGTGAGCAACGAGCGCCTCGGCGGCTACCGGGCCATCGTCGCCGAACTGGACGTTAACGCCGACGGCCCAGTGGCCCTGTCGCCCGCCATGCTGACCGCCCTGGACATCCAGTCTGGCGCGCGGATCCGGGTGGTTGCCCTATGAACCTCAATCGATCCCATGGCCTGCACCGACGTTTGGACCGACACGATGAAGGAGTTGCAGCATGATTGTCCGTCCGGTGGCCATCACCGATCTGCCTGCCTTGCTGGACCTGGCCCGTTGCGCGGGTCCCGGGTTCACCAGCCTGCCGGCCAACGAAGAGCGCCTGGCCCACCGCGTTCGCTGGGCCCAGCGGACCTTCGCCGGCCAAGTCGAACGTGCCGACGCCGACTACCTGTTCGTGCTCGAAGACGATGACCGGCAGGTGGTGGGCATCAGCGCCCTGACCGGGGCGGTGGGGCTGCGTGAGCCTTGGTACAACTATCGGGTCGGGGTCACGGTCAGCTCGGCGCCGGAGCTGGGAATCCAGCGGCAGATCCCGACGCTGTTCCTCAACAACGAGATGTCCGGACAATCGGAAATCTGCTCGTTGTTCCTGCACCCCGAGCAACGCCACGGCCACAACGGACGCTTGCTGTCCCTGGCGCGCCTGCTGTTCGTGGCCGAGTTTTCCCAGCTGTTCGGCGAAAAACTCATTGCCGAACTGCGGGGCCATGCCGACGAACAAGGTTGTTCACCGTTCTGGGACAGCCTGGGACGGCACTTTTTCCAGAAGGATTTCAGCTACGCCGACCAGTTGTCCGGCATGGGCAACAAGTCGTTCATCGCCGAGCTGATGCCACGCCAGCCGCTGTACACCTGCCTGCTCACCGAACAAGCCCAGGCGGTGATCGGCAAGGCCCACCCGAACACTGAGCCGGCCCTGAAGATCCTCAGTGCCGAAGGCTTCAGCCATAGAGGCTATATCGACATTTTCGACGGCGGCCCAGTGATCGAAGCACCGGTGTCGAAGATCCGCAGCGTACGCGACAGTCAGGCGCTGACCCTGGCCATTGGCACCCCGGACGAACGGGCGCCGATCTGGCTGATTCACAACCGGCGCCTGGCAAACTGCCGCATCACCAGCGCCCGCGCGCACCTGCATGGCCACAACCTGCTGGTTGATCGCCTCACCGCCAAACGCCTGCAAGTGCAACCGGGCGACACAGTGCGCGCCGTGGCATTACCCAGGCAGGGGCAACAGGCGGTGGCGGCCTAGTGGTCTATGGTCTCGCTTGATGCCATAACAGCATCGCCCATACACATTCGTCATCATCTTTGCGCTTGCCACGTGATAGCCTTTGGATCTTTCGGCGTTGACACTTTTGCTCAAGCCTTTCCATTCCATTGGTGGAACTCATATGTCCAGGCTTTCCCATCAAGATTTGCGTCGTAACTTTCGTCAACTGCTGGCTTCCCAGACCTGCTACCACACCGCCTCGGTGTTTGACCCGATGTCGGCGCGCATCGCCGCCGACCTGGGTTTTGAAGTAGGCATCCTGGGAGGCTCGGTCGCGTCGTTGCAAGTATTGGGCGCGCCGGACTTCGCCCTGATCACCCTCAGCGAATTTGCCGAACAGGCCACCCGTATCGGTCGCGTGGCCCAGCTGCCAGTGATTGCCGACGCCGACCATGGCTACGGCAATGCCCTGAACGTGATGCGCACCATCATCGAACTGGAGCGTGCCGGCGTGGCGGCACTGACCATCGAGGACACTTTGCTGCCAGCCCAGTTCGGGCGTAAATCCACCGATTTGATCGGCGTGGCCGAAGGTGTCGGCAAGATTCGTGCGGCCCTGGAGGCGCGAGTCGATTCGGAAATGGCGATCATTGCCCGTACCAACGCAGGAATTTTGCCGGTCCAGGAAATCATCAGCCGCACCCAGCAATATGAGCGTGCCGGGGCGGATGGGATTTGCATGGTGGGTGTGCAGGACTTCGAACACTTGGAGCAAATCAGCGAGAACCTGACGCTGCCGTTGATGCTCGTCACCTATGGCAACCCGAAGTTGCGCGACGACAAGCGCCTGGCCGAGTTGGGCGTGCGCGTGACCATCGATGGCCACGGCGCCTATTTCGCCGCGATCAAGGCCACCTACGACAGCCTTCGTGAACAACGGCAGATCTTCACCCAGGCGTCGGATCTCAGCGCTACCGAACTGACCCACACCTACACCCAGCCCGAGGAGTACATCCGCTGGGCCGAGGAGTACATGAGCGTCAAGGAGTAAGCGAATTCGCTGCCATAGGATTAGCCTGTGGGAGCAAAGCTTGCTCGCGATAGCGGTGGGTCAGCTTGCATCAATGTGGGAGGTACCACCGCCATCGCGAGCAAGCTTTGCTCCCACAGAGGCCCTTGGTGGGCCAGATCCTAGCCCTTGCTGCGCAGCATTTCCTTGGGCACGTATTTGCCGATCTCGAACTTGCCGATCGCGGCGCGGTGGACTTCATCCGGGCCGTCGGCCAGGCGCAGGGTGCGTTGCATGGCATACATGTAGGCCAGCGGGAAATCGTTGGAAACTCCGGCGCCACCGTGGATCTGGATTGCCCGGTCGATGACCTTCAAGGCCACGTTCGGCGCGACCACCTTGATCTGGGCAATTTCGCTTTTCGCCACTTTATTGCCGACGGTGTCCATCATGTACGCCGCCTTCAACGTCAGCAGGCGCGCCATGTCGATCTCCATCCGCGAGTCGGCGATCTTGTCGATGTTACCGCCCAGACGCGCCAGCGGCTGGCCGAAAGCGGTGCGGCTGACGGCACGCTTGCACATCAATTCCAAGGCGCGCTCGGCCATGCCGATGGAACGCATGCAGTGGTGAATCCGGCCTGGGCCGAGTCGACCCTGGGCAATTTCAAAACCGCGGCCTTCGCCCAGCAGGACGTTTTCGTACGGCACCCGCACGTTATCGAACAGCACTTCGGCATGCCCGTGAGGCGCATCGTCGTAGCCGAACACCGGCAACGGCCGGACGATCTTGACCCCGGGGGTGTCCACCGGGACCAGGATCATCGAATGCTGGGCATGACGCGGTGCATCCGGGTTGCTCAGGCCCATGAAGATCAGGATCTTGCAGCGCGGGTCGCACGCGCCTGAGGTCCACCACTTCTTGCCGTTGATCACCCATTGGTCGCCGTCACGCTCGGCGCGGGCGGCCATGTTGGTGGCGTCCGAAGAGGCCACGTCCGGCTCGGTCATGGCAAAGGCCGAGCGAATCTCGCCGCGCAGCAGTGGCTCGAGCCAGCGTTGCTTTTGTTCTTCGTTGGCGTAGCGCACCAGCACTTCCATGTTGCCGGTGTCCGGCGCCGAGCAGTTGAACGGCTCCGGCCCCAGCAACGAGCGCCCCATGATCTCCGCCAGCGGCGCGTATTCCAGGTTGGTCAGGCCGGCGCCCAGCTCGGATTCCGGCAGGAACAGGTTCCACAGGCCCTCTGCCTTGGCCTTGGCCTTGAGCTCTTCCATGATGGCCGTGGGTTGCCAGCGGTCGCCTTCAGCCACTTGTCGTTCGAACACCGCTTCGGCCGGATAGACGTAGGCATCCATGAACGCCGTGACGCGTTCACGCAGTTCCTGAACCTTGGGGGAATAGGCAAAATCCATGAGCAGCACCTTCTGGGCAGAGGTTGTTTTAGGTCATGAAATCGATGCTAGTTCAGCTACGAAAATTTACCTAACCTATTCTCGGCGTGTATTAACATTCATCACCGATATATGTTTCACTGATTCTCATCGCCACCCGGCACCTCACAACAAGCCCAAGAACAAGAGTGCAGCGCCATGAATCTGAGCAAGGTCGACCTCAACCTTTTCATTGTCTTCGATGCGATCTACACCGAAGCCAACCTGACCCGCGCCGGGCAGATCGTCGGCATCACTCAGCCGGCCGTGTCCAATGCCCTGGCGCGTCTGCGCGAGACTTTCAACGACCCGCTCTTCGTGCGCACCGCCCAAGGGATGGTGCCAACGCCCATGGCCCAGAACATCATCGGCCCGGTGCGCAACGCCTTGTCGCTGCTGCGGGTGTCGGTGCAGGAAAGCCGGATCTTCAACCCATTGCAGGCCGTCAAGACCTACCGCATCAGCATGACCGACCTCACCGAAGGCGTGATCCTGCCGCTGCTGTTCCAGCGCCTGCGCCGCCTGGCCCCGACCGTGGCGATCGAGAGTTTCCTGTCCAAGCGCCGTGAAACCACCAAGGAACTGGCCGCCGGCCGCCTCGACTTCGCCGTGGATGCACCGCTCAACACCGACCCGCAGGTGCGCCACGTCAAGTTGATGGAAGATCGCTACGTGTGCGCCATGCGCAAGGGCCATCCGTTGGCAGGCAAGGAAAAGATCAGCCTCGACGATTACCTGGCCCAGACCCATGTGCACATTTCCAGTCGCCGCAACGGGTTGGGTTATGTCGACCTGGCCCTCGGCAAGATGGGCATCCAGCGCAAGATCGCCCTGCGTTCCCAGCATTACCTGATGGCGTCCCAGGTGCTGCAGCAGACCGACATGGTCATGACCGTCCCCGAGCGCTTTGCACGGCGTCACGATTTGCACGCCTTCCTGCTCCCGGTCAACGACGTGCCACCGGTGGAAACCCATCTCTACTGGCACGAAAGCACCGACCAGGACCCGGCCAACCGCTGGATGCGCGAGCAGATGATCGAGCTGTGCCAGCAGGTGACGGCCCATGAGAAAAAGCTCGACACGGTTTAGAAGATCAAAATTGTGGGAGCGAGCTTGCTCGCGATAGCGGTAGGTCTGCTCATATCAATGGCGACTGATCCGACGCTATCGCGAGCAAGCTCGCTCCCACAGGTTTTGTGTGCAATACCTCATTGCTTGACGCGAACGTCAACCTGCCTTTAGCTTAGCGCCAGCCCCTTTCGTTTTCGAGCGCTTCCATGAGCAGCCAGACCTACAGCATCTCCGACCTCGCCCGCGAATTGGATATCACCACACGGGCCATCCGCTTCTATGAAGAACAAGGCCTGTTGAGCCCGGAGCGACGGGGCCAGGAGCGCATTTATTCGCCGCGGGACAAGGTCAGCCTGAAGCTGATCCTGCGCGGCAAGCGCATTGGCTTTTCCCTGGCCGAGTGCCGCGAGTTGATCGAACTCTACGACCCTACCAGCGGCAATCAGAAACAGCTGCACAGCATGCTGGCGAAAATCGCCGAGCGCCGGGAACAGCTCGAACAGCAATTGCTGGACATCGAACAGATGAAACTGGAACTCGACACCGCCGAAGAACGCTGCATCCAGGCGCTGGAACAGACGATCAAAGGCGAGGAAATCGTCCAGTAACACCCCATGTCCCTTGTGGGAGCGAGCTTGCTCGCGATAGCGATGTAACGGACAACATCAATGTGACTGACATACCGCTATCGCGAGCAAGCTCGCTCCCACAGGGGGTCCTTCATCGTTCTCGATACTTTGGCAACTCACCACAGGTCAATCCCCATGTCCCTCCCCTCCTTTGTACGCTTGATCGAAGTCGGCCCCCGCGACGGGCTGCAGAATGAAGCCCAGCCCATCAGCGTCGCCGACAAGGTGCGCCTGGTGGATGCCTTGAGCGCTGCCGGCCTGGGCTATATCGAAGTCGGCAGTTTCGTCTCGCCCAAGTGGGTGCCGCAGATGGCGGGGTCCGCCGAGGTGTTCGCGCAGATCCAGCGCAAGCCCGGCGTGACCTATGGCGCCCTGGCGCCGAACCTGCGGGGGTTTGAAGATGCGCTGGCGGCGGGCGTGAAAGAGGTGGCCGTGTTCGCCGCCGCGTCCGAGGCGTTTTCCCAGCGCAACATCAACTGCTCCATCAAGGACAGCCTGGAGCGCTTTGCGCCGATCATGGCGGCCGCCAAACAGCACGGCGTCAGTGTGCGCGGCTACGTATCCTGCGTGCTGGGCTGCCCGTATGAAGGTGCGGTCAAGCCTGAGCAAGTGGCTTGGGTCGCCCGGGAACTGTACGCGATGGGCTGCTACGAGGTCTCCTTGGGCGACACCATCGGCACGGGCACCGCGGGCGCTACCCGCAGGCTGTTCGAGGTGGTGGGCTCCGAGGTGCCACGGGACAAACTCGCCGGACATTTCCACGACACCTACGGCCAGGCCATGGCCAACGTCTACGCCAGCCTGCTGGAAGGCATCGCGGTGTTCGACAGCTCCATCGCCGGCCTCGGCGGCTGCCCATATGCCAAGGGCGCCAGCGGTAACGTCGCCACCGAAGACGTGCTGTACCTGCTCGATGGGTTGGGTATCGAAACCGGTGTCGACCTGGACGCACTGATCGCTGCGGGCCGGCAGATTTGTGATGTGCTCGGCCGCCCTACGGGTTCTCGCGTGGCCAAGGCCCGCAACGCACAGTGAGGTGTTACCGCCGGCTTTGTAACAGCGACGAAACGAGTAACACGGAAACAATTTGTCAGGTTTGGCCTGACATATTTTTCAGAGGAAAATCACAACATATTGATTTATATGGATTTTTAAAAGTTGGCACGCCACCTGCTATATCTCTGGCATAACAAGAATAAAAAAACGCAGCAAACCCAATAAAAACAAGACGAAACGACTCTGACATAACAAAAACAACACGGCAGAGACGCAGCTAACAGATTTTTTTGGAGAAGATGGGCTTTTCAGGGTGCTTTCAGGAGCAACCCGCAACCGGGCAGAGAATAATAAAACTACCTTCAGGTAGCGCCCGAATCGGTTGGATCGCAAAGCGAAAAAGCAGATCAGCGCTCAAAAAAATACGTTTGCTCTTGATCCCGGATGGGGATCGCCAAAAACAGCGGTAAAGGGCCACGGCTACCAAAAACAACAACAGGCCGCCCCTCAATAATAAAAAAGAGCACGCGACGACAAAATTAAAGGGGAGCTTCGGCTCCCCTTTGTGCTGTCTGGGGTTTGGGTTTTTCGTGTGGGAGCGAGCTTGCTCGCGAAGACAGCGGCACCGTCAACATGTATGTCGCTTGGCACACCGCTTTCGCGAGCAAGCTCGCTCCCACAGGAGATTTTGCTCAGCCTTCTCTATCGCGCAGTTCTTCGATGCTGATTTCGCGCATGCGGAATTTCTGGATCTTGCCAGTGACCGTCATGGGGAATTCTTCGACGAATTTGAAATGACGCGGCGTCTTGAAGTGGGCGATGCGCGCCTTGCACCAGGCTTGCAGTTCTTGCTCGGTGGCGCTGTGGCCGGGATGGAACTTGATCCACGCCACGATTTCTTCGCCATAGCGTGAACACGGGATGCCGATCACTTGCACGTCCGCCACCGCCGGGTGGGTGAAGAAAAACTCCTCCAGCTCGCGCGGGTAAATATTCTCCCCACCACGGATGATCATGTCCTTGTTGCGCCCGACGATGCGGACGTAGCCCTGTTCGTCCATGGTTGCCAGGTCGCCGGTGTGCATCCAGCCATCCGCGTCGATGGCATCGGCGGTTCCCTTGGGGTTGTTCCAGTAACCGAGCATCACGCTGTAGCCGCGGGTACACAATTCGCCGACGGCGCCACGTGGAAGGAGATTGCCCGCCTCATCGATAATCTTGCTTTCCAGTTGCGGCTGGGTGCGGCCGACAGTGGTCACACGCAGCTCCAGTTCATCTGAAGGACCGGTCTGCAACGACACCGGGCTGGTTTCCGTCATGCCGTAGGCAATCTGCACTTCGGCCATGTGCATTTCGTTGATAACCCGCCGCATCACTTCGATGGGACATGTCGCCCCGGCCATGATGCCCGTGCGCAGGCTGGACAGGTCGAAGTCACCCCGCTGCGGCTGGTCCAGCAGGGCGATGAACATGGTGGGCACGCCATACAGCGCAGTAGCTTTTTCCTCGGCCACGGCCTTGAGCGTCAGCAACGGGTCGAAGGCATCGTTGGGGTAGATCATGGTGCTGCCATGGGTCATGCAGCCCAGGTTACCCATGACCATGCCAAAGCAATGGTAGAGCGGCACCGGGATCACCAGCCGGTCGCCAGCTGTCAGGCCCAGGCTTTCGCCCACCATGTAACCGTTGTTGAGAATGTTGTGATGGCTGAGGGTTGCGCCCTTGGGGAAGCCGGTGGTGCCGGAGGTGTACTGGATATTCACCGGCTCATCGAAGTGAAGACTGGATTGGCGCTCGGCCAGTTGTCCAGGCGTCACCGCCGCCCCCAGTGCGGCCAGTTGCGACCAGGGCAGAAAGCCTGACGGCGGTTGGGCATCGAGGCTGATCACGCCGCGTAAATCCGGCAAGCGCTCGCTCTGCAGGTGGCCGATCGATTGCTCTCCCAGCTCCGGCGCCAGCGCTTGCAACATGGCGTGATAATCCGAGGTCTTGAACGCGCCGGCGCATACCAGCCATTGGCATCCAGATTGTTTGAGCACGTATTCGAGTTCAGAAACGCGATAGGCCGGATTGATGTTGACCAGAATCACGCCGATCTTCGCACTGGCGAACTGGCTGATGCACCACTGGGCGCAATTGGGCGCCCACACGCCGAGGCGGTCGCCGGTTTTCAAGCCCAGCGCCAACAACGCCCTGGCGTGCAGATCGACGGCCTCGGCCAGTTGCTGCCAGGTGTAACGCAGCGATTGATGGCGAACCACCAACGCCTCGCCCTCTGGATAACGGGCCACCGTCTGGTCGAAAACCTCGCCGATGGTTTGGGCCAGTAAAGCCTTGTCCTGCGAACCTTGGGTGTAGCTGAGTTGCGAATGCGAACCGGATTGATCCATGACGCCCCCTCTTATCTTTATTAGTGGGTTGCTACGCTTGGAGATGAACCTATAGCGTTAAAGCTTGCCAGCAACCTGTGGGAGCAAAGCTTGCTCGCGACGAAAACACCCCGGCCTATCTTTCGGAGACCGTGTCATCGTTCATCGCGAGCAAGCTTTGCTCCCACATCGGGCATGCCTCTTCGCCGCCAGTGCCTGACTTACTCTGGCTCAAGTTGACGTTAACGTAAAGGGCGATTGACAGCTTCTCATCGCAGGCTTACGTTAACGTAAAGGTGAGAGCCATTCCCCCACTCTCCACACCCGATAAAAAAAGCCAAAGGTGTCCCATGAGCTACCCATCCCTGAACTTTGCCCTCGGCGAAACCATCGACATGTTGCGCGACCAGGTGCAGGCCTTCGTCAAGGCCGAACTGGCGCCCCGCGCGGCGCAGATCGATATCGACAACCTGTTTCCCGCCGACATGTGGCGCAAGTTCGGTGACATGGGCCTGCTGGGCATCACCGTCCCGGAAGAATACGGCGGCGCTGGCCTGGGCTACCTGGCACACGTGGTGGCGATGGAGGAAATCAGCCGCGGCTCGGCCTCGGTCGCCCTCTCCTACGGAGCCCACTCCAACCTCTGCGTGAACCAGATCAACCGCAACGGCAATCACGAACAGAAAACCAAGTACCTGCCCAAGCTGATCAGCGGCGAACACATCGGTGCCCTGGCGATGAGCGAACCAAACGCCGGCTCCGACGTGGTATCGATGAAACTGCGGGCCGACAAGCGCGGCGACCGTTACGTGCTCAACGGCAGCAAGACCTGGATCACCAACGGTCCCGATGCCAACACCTACGTGATCTACGCCAAGACCGACCTGGAAAAAGGTCCTCACGGCATTACCGCCTTCATCGTCGAACGCGACTGGAAAGGCTTCAGCCGTAGCAACAAGTTCGACAAGCTCGGCATGCGTGGCTCCAATACCTGCGAGCTGTTTTTCGATGACGTCGAAGTGCCGGAAGACAACATCCTCGGCGCGCTCAACGGTGGCGTGAAAGTCCTGATGAGCGGCCTCGACTACGAGCGCGTGGTGCTGTCCGGTGGCCCGACCGGGATCATGCAGGCTTGCATGGACTTGATCGTGCCCTACATCCACGACCGCAAACAATTCGGCCAGAGCATCGGCGAATTCCAGCTGATCCAGGGCAAGGTCGCGGACATGTACACCCAACTCAACGCCAGCCGCGCCTACCTGTATGCGGTGGCCCAGGCTTGCGAGCGCGGCGAAACCACCCGCAAGGACGCCGCCGGGGTGATCCTCTACAGCGCCGAACGCGCCACGCAAATGGCCCTCGACGCGATCCAGATCCTGGGGGGCAATGGCTACATCAATGAATTCCCCGCCGGTCGTCTGCTGCGAGACGCCAAGCTGTACGAAATCGGTGCTGGCACCAGTGAGATTCGTCGGATGTTGATCGGCCGCGAACTGTTCAACGAAACCCGCTAACGGAGCTGACCATGACCACGCTGCACACTCAGCTCAACCCGCGCTCGCCGGAGTTCATCGCCAACCGCGATGCCATGCTCGGACCCGTCGAGGCCCTGCGCAGCCTGCTCGCGCAAATCCGCCAGGGCGGCGGTCCCAAGGCCCAGGAACGGCACACCTCACGGGGCAAGTTGCTGCCCCGTGACCGCATCAACCGGCTGCTGGATCCGGGCTCGCCGTTTTTGGAAATCAGCCCGCTGGCAGCCCACGAAGTCTATGGCGAAGACGTGCCGGCGGCCGGCGTGATTGCGGGTATCGGCCGCGTGGAAGGCGTCGAATGCATGATTGTCGCCAACGACGCGACGGTCAAAGGCGGCTCCTATTATCCGCTGACGGTGAAAAAACACCTGCGCGCCCAAACCATCGCCCAGCAGAATCGCCTGCCGTGCATCTACCTGGTGGATTCCGGCGGCGCCAACCTGCCGCGTCAGGATGAAGTGTTCCCAGACCGCGAGCACTTCGGTCGGATCTTCTTCAACCAGGCCAACATGAGTGCCCAGGGCATCCCGCAGATTGCGGTGGTCATGGGTTCCTGCACCGCCGGTGGCGCCTATGTGCCGGCCATGGCGGACGAGGCGATCATGGTCCGTCAGCAGGCAACGATTTTCCTCGCCGGCCCACCGCTGGTGAAAGCCGCCACTGGCGAGGTGGTCAGTGCCGAAGACCTGGGCGGTGCCGATGTGCACTGCAAGATCTCCGGCGTGGCGGATCATTATGCCGACAGCGACGAACATGCCCTGGCCCTGGCCCGACGCAGCGTGGCCAACCTCAACTGGCGAAAACTCGGTGAATTGCAGCAACGTCAGCCCATCGCCCCGCTGTATTCGAGTGACGAGCTGTATGGCGTGGTGTCGGCCGATGCCAAGCAGCCCTTCGATGTTCGGGAGGTGATCGCGCGCCTGGTGGACGGTTCGGTGTTCGATGAATTCAAGGCGCTGTTCGGCACGACCCTGGTCTGCGGTTTCGCGCATTTGCACGGCTACCCGGTGGCGATCCTGGCCAACAATGGCATCCTCTTCGCCGAGGCTGCGCAGAAAGGCGCGCACTTCATCGAACTGGCCTGTCAGCGGGGCATTCCCCTGCTGTTCTTGCAGAACATCACCGGCTTCATGGTCGGACAGAAATACGAAGCCGGCGGCATCGCCAAACATGGCGCAAAACTGGTGACCGCCGTGGCCTGCGCCAAGGTGCCGAAATTCACCGTGATCATTGGTGGCAGTTTCGGTGCGGGTAACTACGGTATGTGCGGCCGCGCCTACGATCCGCGGTTCCTGTGGATGTGGCCGAACGCGCGGATTGGCGTGATGGGCGCCGAACAGGCGGCCGGCGTGCTGGTGCAGGTCAAGCGTGAACAGGCCGAACGCAGTGGCCACCCCTTCAGCGCCGAGCAGGAAGCCGAGATCAAGCAACCGATCCTCGATCAGTACGAAGAACAGGGTCACCCCTATTATTCCAGCGCACGGCTGTGGGACGACGGTGTCATCGACCCGGCCCAGACCCGCGACGTACTGGGCCTGGCCTTGTCCGCGTCACTGAACGCGCCTATCGAACCGAGCCGCTTCGGCGTGTTCCGGATGTAAACGGGGAATGTCCATGGATAATTTCAACACCCTCGAACTGCACACCGACCCACGGGGCGTTGCCACCCTGTGGCTCAGCCGCGAGTCGAAAAACAACGCGTTCAACGCCGAAATGATCCGCGAACTGATCCTCGCCCTGGACCAGGTCGGCAGCGATCCAAACCTGCGCTTTCTGCTGATCCGCGGTCGCGGCAAGCATTTCAGCACCGGTGCCGACCTGGCCTGGATGCAGCAATCGGCCGAGCTCGACTACCACACCAACCTCGATGACGCCCGGGAACTGGCGGAGCTGATGTACAACCTCGCCAAACTGAAAATTCCTACGCTGGCCGTCGTCCAGGGGGCGGCGTTTGGTGGCGCGCTGGGGCTTATCAGTGCTTGCGACATGGCCATTGGCGCCGATGAAGCACAGTTCTGTCTGTCGGAAGTGCGCATTGGCCTGGCGCCAGCGGTGATCAGCCCGTTCGTGGTGCAAGCCATCGGCGAGCGGGCGGCGCGGCGTTATGCGCTGACGGCGGAACGCTTCGACGGGCAGCGTGCGAAAGAAATCGGTTTGCTGTCGGAAAGTTACCCGGCCGAGACCCTGGACCAGCAGGTCGAACAGTGGATCGACAACCTGTTGCTCAACAGCCCGGCGGCCATGCGCGCCAGCAAGGAACTGCTGCGTGAAGTCGGCAACGGTGCCCTGACCCCGGCGCTGCGACGCTACACCGAAAACGCCATCGCCCGCATCCGCGTCAGCCCGGAGGGCCAGGAAGGCTTGCGGGCCTTCCTGCAGAAACGCGCGCCGAACTGGCAAGCCGAATCGAACAATAAGGAGCCGCGTTGATGAGCGCCCCTGCCCTCACCACATTGCTGGTGGCCAACCGTGGCGAAATCGCCTGCCGTGTAATGCGCACCGCCAAGGCCATGGGCCTGACCACCGTTGCCGTACACAGCGCCACCGACCGTGATGCACGCCACAGCCGCGAAGCCGACATTCGCGTCGACCTGGGCGGCAGCAAGGCCGCCGACAGCTACCTGCAAATCGAAAAATTGATCGCCGCAGCTAAAGCCAGCGGCGCCCAAGCCATCCACCCCGGTTATGGCTTCCTGTCCGAGAACGCCGGGTTCGCCAGGGCGATTGAAGACGCCGGACTGATCTTCCTCGGCCCTCCGGCCTCGGCCATCGACGCCATGGGCAGCAAATCGGCGGCCAAAACGCTGATGGAAACCGCCGGCGTGCCCCTGGTACCCGGTTATCACGGCGAAGCCCAGGACCTGGAGACCTTTCGCGACGCTGCCGAGCGCATCGGCTACCCGGTGTTGCTCAAGGCCACCGCTGGCGGTGGCGGCAAGGGCATGAAAGTCGTCGAGGACGTCAGCCAACTGGCCGAAGCCCTGGCCTCGGCCCAGCGCGAAGCACAGTCCTCATTCGGCGACTCACGGATGCTGGTGGAAAAATACCTGCTCAAGCCGCGCCATGTGGAAATCCAGGTATTTGCCGACCAACAGGGCAACTGCCTGTACCTCAACGAGCGCGATTGCTCGATCCAGCGGCGCCACCAGAAAGTCGTGGAAGAAGCCCCCGCCCCCGGCCTGACCCCGCAATTGCGCCGGGCCATGGGTGAAGCCGCCGTGCGCGCGGCCCAGGCGATCGGTTATGTCGGGGCCGGTACGGTGGAGTTCCTGCTGGATGCCCGGGGCGAGTTTTTCTTCATGGAAATGAATACTCGACTGCAGGTCGAGCATCCGGTCACCGAAGCGATCACCGGGCTGGACCTGGTGGCCTGGCAGATCCGCGTCGCCCAAGGCGAGCCATTGCCGATCACCCAAGCGCAAGTGCCGCTGCTCGGTCACGCCATCGAGGTGCGGCTGTATGCCGAAGACCCGGTCAACGATTTCCTGCCGGCCACCGGGCGCCTGGCGTTGTATCGCGAATCCGCCGAGGGGCCGGGTCGGCGAGTCGACAGCGGGGTTGCAGAAGGCGATGAAATCTCGCCGTTCTACGACCCGATGCTCGGCAAGCTGATTGCCTGGGGCGAAGACCGTGAACAGGCGCGCTTGCGGCTGTTAAGCATGCTCGACGAATTTGCCATTGGCGGGCTGAAAACCAATATCGGGTTCCTGCGCCGGATCGTCGCCCATCCCGCCTTCGCGGCGGCAGAGCTGGACACCGGATTTATCCCACGTTACCAGGCGCAATTACTGCCAGAGCCTGGCGAATTGGATGACGCGTTCTGGTTCGCCGCCGCCCAGGGATTCGCCTTGAGCCTGACGCCACGTGCGCGCTGCGACGATACTGGCTCTCCTTGGGCCAGCACCACCGGGTTACGCCTGGGGCTGCCCAGGGAAACCACCTTGCACCTGAGCTGCGAAGGCCAGGATCGTGCGCTGACGCTGGACGTTAGCGCCCATTGCGCGGAACTCAAGGGCGAGCAGCTAGTGATCGAACACCACGGCCTGCGCCGCAGCCATCGGGCCATTCGCCAGGGCGACAGCCTGTACTTGCAATGGGAAGGAGACCTGCACCGGATCGACCTGTATGACCCGCTGGCCGCCGCCGAAGCCAGCCACAGCCATCAAGGCGGCCTGGCCGCGCCCATGAACGGCAGCATCGTGCGGGTATTGGTGAGTGTTGGCCAGACGGTGGAGGCCGGGGCTCAACTGGTGGTACTGGAGGCCATGAAAATGGAGCACAGCATTCGTGCGCCCCAGGCCGGTGTGATCAAGGCGCTGTATTGCCAGGAAGGCGAAATGGTCAGCGAGGGCAGTGCCCTGGTGGCGTTCGAAGAATAGGAATCGGCCCGCTCCCAGGGCCGATCCAGTCAGAACCTGATGGTGGCCTGCACCACCACACCGATGATGCGGCATTGTTCGGTGTACAGGTTTTTCGGGTAAGTCGGATTGAGCGGAACCAGGTAACGCTGCCCGCTCTCTTCGATCAATTTGCGAAAGGTCGCGTCACTGCTGCCGGGCAGGCAGGCAACCACCAGTTTGCCGGGCACCGCCTCGATGGCCGGATCCACCAGGATCGACATGCCCTCGGGAATACTCAACCCACTGGGTGCGGTCATCGCGTCGCCCACCACTACCAGCCAGAACGCGGCTCCCAGGGCGTGGTAGTCCGTCAGTTCGTAGCGCGCCCGGCTGTAGGCATCAGGATCACCTTCGCGAACCTCGCCCACCTCGTGCCACTCACTGACCGGGTAACGGAAGTACGGGTTGTACTTCTGCGCCAGGGCCATGCCTTCTTCGGTGGAGGTGTCCGGCTCGCGGATCACCATCGCCACTTCCAGAAACTCCAGCCCCAACTCCCGCAGGACCCGGTTCATGTCTTCGACACTGGGCTGCCGGCGCTTGGTCAGCCAATGGCCAACGCCGCCCTGGGACATGCCCAACCGCTCTGCGAGCACCACTTGCGTGATGTGCAGCTCCTTCATCTTGGCCTTGACCAACTCTATCCATTTATCCATGTGCGGCACGATACGTGGGTGACCCCGACCCTCAAAACACAAATTGTAGTATTTAATTTGTCGTCACAATTACGGTAAGTACTATTCTGGATTCAGGAGTTCAGCCCCTCACACGGAGATTTTTATCACCATGGACACACCCAATACAGACCAACCCCGCAGCCCTTTCGACGGCACATTCCCGCCACTGCAGGATTGCCCGGCAGCCAAACGTGCCCTCGATTACTACTTGAAACCAGCTGTTTCGCCAGCCCAGGCAGAACATCGCTTCTTCGAGGTCAGCCACAGCGTCAGCGCGGAAGAAGCCCTCGTCCACGCATGCGACCTGCTGCGTTGTGCAGCGGCGACCGCCCATGAGTCGGCCAACCAGTTGGATGGTTCGAGCCGTGACCTGGCGTTTTCGGTGGTGCACATGATCGATCTGGTCAAGGTGATGCTTGACCGATCTCTGGATGGCTACCCTACTCGCTAGCGGTAACCCTTGGGAATGTCGTCGCGAATGCGGACGACGAGAAAAAATTTCCAATCGATACGATCAAATCATTTGACTTCCAAATGATAATGATTATTATTGCATCAACTGGTCGCGAGATCAGTCGATAGACCAGAAGACCTTAGGTCGGACTTCTGGAATATCTCCTCATCAGGCTAATCACGGTTTTTGACCCGGCTTTTTGCCGGGTCTTTTTTTGCCGATTTTTCGGCTTATGTCTTCAGGCTAATGAAGTCTTTTTGGGTGCTGCCAATTCGATGGCGGCGATCATAGCAAATGAATATCCGTTTACAAGCGTCCCCCCGCCACACAGGCGAAAACTATCGACAACCAGCACTTGAGAATCAATTGCAGACTCTCTAAGCTGGCCCGGCGTCCAGGGAGGACGCCCCCTCGTCTACGTGACGTAAATCGTCCCGGTTTCCCCTTTCTTGCGTGTAAAGTAACGGCCATGAAAATCCTTTCCAGGAACCGTGACCGTGGCTAAATCTTCCTTTGATATCAGTGCCAATTTCGACAGCGGCAACATCGAGGTCGTCGACATCAGCAACCCGTTGCAGTCGTTGCTCAAGATCCGACCCGATACCCGCAGCGCCCACTTTCAATGGTTCCACTTCAAGGCCAGCGGCTTGCATGTCGGCCAGGAGCATTCCTTCCGCCTGCTCAACGCCAGCCAATCGTCTTACAACAAGGCCTGGACGGGCTACCAGACCGTGGCCTCCTACGATCACGTCAATTGGTTCCGCATTCCAACCCAGTTTGAAGGCGACGCCCTGCGCTTTCATCTGGAAGCCGAACAACCCCACGCCTGGTTCGCCTACTTCGAACCCTACAGCCGTGGCCGTCATGACTGGCTGATCGAACAAGCCCAGCACAAGGCCGGCACCGAGCTATTGGCCGTTGGTAAAAGCGTGGAAGGCCGCGACATCCAACTGCTGCGCAAGGGCAACGGTGCCGAAGGCCGGCGCAAAATCTGGATCATCGCCCAGCAGCACCCCGGCGAGCACATGGCCGAGTGGTTCATGGAAGGCGTGATCGAACGCCTCCAGCAGCATGACGATGCGCAACTGAACCGGTTGCTCGCCAAGGCCGATCTGTACCTGGTGCCGAACATGAACCCGGACGGTGCGTTCCACGGGCACCTGCGGACCAACGCCATGGGCCAGGACCTCAACCGCGCTTGGCAGAACGCCAGTCCGGAAATCAGCCCCGAGGTTTTTTTCGTACAACAGCAAATGGAAAAGTACGGCGTCGACCTGTTCCTCGACGCTCACGGCGATGAGGAAATCCCCCACGTCTTCACCGCCGGTTGCGAAGGCAACCCGGGCTACACGCCGCGCATCGCCGAACTCGAAGAGCGCTTCCGCAGCCATCTCAAGCACCAGACCAAAGACTTCCAGACCGCTCACGGCTACACCCGCGACGAACCGGGCCAGGCCAACATGACCCTGGCCTGTAACGCGGTCGGGCAGAAATATGACTGCCTGTCCCTGACCCTGGAAATGCCGTTCAAGGACCACAACGATCACCCGAACCCGATCACCGGCTGGTCCGGCAAACGCTCGATGCAACTGGGCAAGGACGTGTTGAGCACCATCGAGGCCATGGTCGACGAGTTGCGCTGATCCAACGACCTGATCAACCCCTGTCCAAGGCGCCCCCCCTGGGTGGGAACAATGTGGGAGCAAAGCTTGCTCGCGATATAGGCAGTGAGGTCTTTCTGAAACCGAGTCGCCTGTGTCGCGAGCAAGCTTTGCTCCCACAATCATCAGCCCTTGCCGCGCAACATACTGTCCAACACCTCATCCCGGCGCACCCACGCGTGAAACAACGCCGCCGCCAGATGCACCAGCACGGTCAGGAACAACAGGTAAGCCAGGTACCCGTGGGCCTTGCGCAGCAGGGCGAACGTCTGTGCGTGCGCTGGCAGGATCGAAGGCAGTTGCAGCCAGTTGCCAAGCATCACCGGATCCCCCGCCGCCGAAATCATGCCCCAGCCTAACAGTGGCAGAACCAGCATCAAGGCGTACAACAGCACATGGGAGGCGTTTGCCGCCAGCACTTGCCAGCCCGGCAGATCGGCCGGCAGCGGCGGTTGACGGGTAGTAAAACGCACCACCAGGCGCACGATCACCAGCAGCAAAATCGCGATGCCCAACGGTTTGTGCAACTGCAGCAGCCATTCATGGCGTTCGGACACCGAAGCGACCATGCCGGCGCCGATAAACAGCATGGCGATGATCACCAATGCCATCAGCCAGTGCAGCAGCCGAGCCAGCGGTGCGAAGTGACGAGGGGCGCTCATGGGCGAGACTCCTGGGTGGCGGGCAATTGATTCACTTCACTGGTACGGCGCAGATAGGAACTGGCATAAGCAGCGGAACGCGCAACCAACAACGGATCGTCAGAACCTTCGATCCCTTGGGGCAGGATCAGCGGGTCATAGTTGATGTCGCGGCATTCGCCGTTGTCCTGCGCCTGGGTGCGCTCCAGCACCAGCGTGCCGGCGTTGAGCACCTTGCGGTCAGCGGGCCAGGCCTTACTGGCGTCATTCACCGGGTCACCCGGGTTGGCCAGGGTGATGTTCAGTTGCCAGCGCAACGGCCCGGCGGCGAGACGCTTCGCCAAGTCTTGCTCAAGGAAGTCGGCGCCCTGGGGTGGCGTCGCATCGGCAGCGTCCTGGCTCAGCGGCACCACACCCCAGCGCACGGCCTGGCGCTGTCCGGCAGGGTTGACCAGATAGAAGGCATTAATGCCGTTGTAGGTTTCGGTGGCGTAACTGGCCGACGGCTTGGCGGTCTTGATCCACTGCAGGAACGGCACCGCCTCGGGGTGCGCGGCAAAGAACGCCGGTACCGCCGCTGGATTCGGTTTTCCTGTGGCAGGGTCCGGCGACTGGGCTTGCTGGAGTTGGTAGAAGGCTTCGGGCGTGCCCACTGGAAACACGGGCATGCTGTTCATGCCGGTGCGCCATTGCTGGCCGTTGGCCTGGGTAAAGCGCAGCGCCAGGCTGCGAATCGGCACACTGCCGTCCGGTGCATAAGGGTTGCCGCTGGGCAAGGCAAAACGCCCAACCACTGGCGTTTGCGGCTGCGAGAACACCTGGGCGCTGGAATAGGCGCTCGCCTCGCCCGTGCTTTGGAAATAGCCCGCGACGCAGACCCCTTTTGAATGGTTGCGTCGAAAGCCCGGGTGAACGCCGTTGTTTTTTTCCAGGACATTGACCAGCGCCGCCGGTGTCAGGCGCTGTGGGTCAAGGCTGCCATTGACGTAGGCAAACGCCCCGGCCAGCGCGGCAACAATCACGGCGATGCCGCTCAGGCGCAGTGTCAGGGCGGCGGCACTCAAGGGCGGCCGGCTCGACGAGGGTGAAGGATCAACCATGAGAAAGCTCCAGGGCTCGAGGCCATTCGTTGGAAAGTACCCGTCAGACGAAGGCCTGGCAGCTTTATTCCCACGCCTCGTATTTATTTTTCCTGCACTGGAATAATCTCGTTCGTGGGGCGTCTTTCCAGTCCCGACGCAGTGACTGCCCACAGAAGCCACACTTTCATGAACGCACTCGACGAACAGTTGCGCGAACTCATTCCCAGGCTACGGCGTTTTGCCGTGTCGCTGACGCGCAACCCGAGCAACGCCGACGACCTGGTGCAGATGTGCCTGGAACGGGCGTTGTCCAAATGGAACGACAAGCGCCCGGACGGCGATCTGCGGGCCTGGCTGTTTTCGATCCTGTATCGGCAGTTTCTCGACAGCCATCGCCGCTCCCGCCGGTATGCGCGCATGCTGGAATTTTTCACCGGCCGCGACGATGCCCATCCTTCGGCCGAGCGCAGTGTGATCGCGCAATCGTCCTTGCAGGCCTTCGATCAGCTCACGACGGAACAGCGCGCACTGTTGCTCTGGGTGTCGGTGGAAGGCCTGAGCTACCAGCAAGTCGCCGATATCCTCGGCGTACCGACCGGCACGGTGATGTCCCGCCTGTCCCGCGCCCGCCAGGCCCTACGCCAACTCAGCGAGGGCGAAATCACCCGCCCCACCCTGCGGATACTCAAATGATCAGCATGCCCCCCAGCGACAGCGACCTGCACGCCTATGTCGATCGCCAACTGAGCGAGGCCGACCGGCGCCTGGTCGAGACCTACCTGGCCAACCAGCCTGACGTCGCCGCCCGGGTCCGGGCCTGGCAACAGGATGCGCAGCACCTGCGCACGGCCCTGAGCGGTGGCTTGCAACAGCCGCACAACCCGGAGCTCGACCCGGCCATGATTCGCCAGCGCCTGAAACATCGCTCCCGTCGCCACCTGGCCAGCGCCGCGGTGTTGCTGCTGGCCGTCAGTGTGGGTGGCTTCGGCGGCTGGCAGGCGCGGCAAATGACCCTGCTCAGCGCCGCCGCGCCCATGACCGATGCCCTGCAGGCGTACCGATTGATTGCCCAGCAGGGCATCCTTCCAGCCGATTACCAAGCTGGCGACGAGCGGCACATGCAAGATTGGCTCGACCGCTACTTCACCCAGGCCGACCGGCTGCCCGACCTGTCCAGCGCGGGCTTCAAGCCGGTCAGCGGGCGCTTGCTCAGCACCGAACAAGGCGCGGCGGCGATGGTGGTCTACCAGGATCCGAGCGGTCAGAAAATCAGCTTCTATGTGCGTCCACCCGGCCCGAAAAACTTCCTGCTGCCCCGGGGCAGTCGCCGCGATGGGGAACTGCAGGCCGAGTACTGGTCCGGGCCGGGCTACAACTATGCGATGGTCATCCCCAGTGATACGCCGGCGGCGCAGCGGCTCAAGCAGACCCTGAACTTCTGATCACCGTCCTCCCTTGTGCCCCCCCTTGTGGGAGCGAGCTTGCTCGCGATAGCGGTGTATCAATCGACATCATTTCTAACTGAACCACCGCTATCGCGAGCAAGCTCGCTCCCACAGGGGATATGGGCGCCCCCTGGAAAGTGTATTCAGCTCTGCCCAAACACCTGCGAAGGCCTGCGCAGCAACGGATCGAACGGGTTGATCCGCGGCCCGATCAGGGCCGCTTCGCGCTTGAGCATGTCCACCACCGTCGGCAGTCGATCTGGCCCCAACCGGTCGCTCACGGTTGCCACGCTCAAGGCGGCCACGGCCCGGCCATCACGGTCGAGGATCGGCACGGCCACCCCGGCCATGCCCTGCAATACACCGGTGTTGCGCCCGGCGTAGCCCAGTGTGCGCACGTTCTCCACTTCCGAACGCAGGAAGACTTCGTCGTACAAATGGAAATCCTTGAGCCGCGGCAGGTTGTATTGAATCACCGTGTCGCGCTCTTCTTCCGGCAGAAACGCCAGGATCGCCAGGCTGCCCTGCCCCACGCCCAACGCCACGCGGCCACCAATGTCGCCGGTGAACGTGCGGATCGGAAACGGCCCCTCGCTGCGATCCAGGCAAATGGCATCGAAACCACTGCGGGCGAGCAAAAACAGCGAGTCGCCCAAGGACGCCGACAACCGCAGCATGGCCGGGCGCACCAGTTCGCGCAGGTTGCCGGTGTTGCCGGCGCGGGCCGCCAGGGCGAAAAACTCCAGGCTCAGGCGATAGCGCTTGCTGCGTGCGTCCTGCTCAACCATGCCCTCGTCCATCAGGCTGCGCAGCAAGCGATGCGTGGTGGGCTGGGACAGGCCGATGCGCAGGGCCAATTGCGTCACCCGCTCACCGCCTTCGACGGTGTCACCCAGGCTGCGCAACACGGCAAATAGTCGGGAGACCGCACCGACACCTACCTCGCCCTTCTCATTATTCCGATCAGTGGAATCAATCATGCTGTTTCTCATAATTTAATTTATTCACTGAATGAAATTGAAAATAGTCTTCGCTTCAGTGAAATAGTCCATTGAGCCCATCCTATTCTTCGTCCTACTCTTCGTCCAGACAGGGGCGATTCGAACAACAGCGGCAGCCGACTTGAGGTCGAGCGCCAACGCACCCCAGCAGCACCCTTTCGTATCTGCCCATACAAAAAAGCGCGCCCTTGCGGCGACGCATAACAATCCCAGGTGGAGCGCAGCGATGGCTTTTGTGCAACTTGAAGGACTTGGCAAACGTTACGGCGACATCGACGCCGTGGTCGCCACCAACTTGTCGGTGGAAAAAGGCGAGTTCGTCTCGCTACTGGGGCCTTCCGGCTGCGGCAAAACCACAACCTTGCAGATGATCGCCGGCTTCGTCGAAGTCAGCAGCGGGCGCATCCTGCTGGACGGTCGCGACATCACTCACGCCAAGCCCGCCAGCCGTGGCCTGGGGGTGGTGTTCCAGAGCTACGCGCTGTTTCCCCACATGACCGTCAAGGACAACGTCGCCTTCGGCCTGCGCATGCGCAAAGTAGCCAATGACGAACTGCAACAACGGGTGGACCGAGTGTTGAAATTGGTCCGCCTGGACCGCCACGCCGACCGCTACCCACGAGAACTCTCGGGCGGCCAGCGCCAACGCGTGGCACTGGCCCGGGCGCTGGTGATCGAACCACCGGTGCTGTTGCTCGACGAGCCGCTGTCCAACCTCGACGCCAATTTGCGCGAAGAGATGCAATACGAAATCCGCCGTATCCAGCGCGAAGTCGAAATCACCACGCTGATGGTGACCCACGACCAGTCCGAGGCCCTGTCGATCAGTGATCGGGTCGTGGTCATGCAGGCCGGGCGCATCACTCAGATCGACGCGCCGTACACCCTTTACGAGCACCCGCGCACTGAGTTCATTTCCGGCTTCGTCGGCAAAGCCAACCTGCTGCCCGGCAGGCGGGATAACGCGGGCATCGTCCAAGCCTGCAGCCCGGCCGATGGCGAGCTGACCCTGAGCCTGCGCCCGGAAAAGATCGACCTGCGCGAGGCCGGCTCAGGGCGACTGCAAGGCACCCTCGTCAGCCGCTTCTTCCTGGGCAGCCAATGGCTCTACGGCGTTTCCACCAGCCTGGGTGAACTCTGCGTGGTGCGCCGCAACGACGGCTCCGCGCCCTTGGTCGAAGGCACGGCGGTGGGCTTGGACTGGGATCCGGCCCTGCTGCGGGTGCTGAGCGTGGACGAGGTGCCGGCATGAAGCTGATCGACGCGATGCGCCGTGGCCGACAGGGCTACCTGATGTCCGCGCCGGCCCTGGCCTTGTACCTGGGCTTGCTGGTCATCCCCTTGGGCTTGACCTTGGTCCTGTCGTTCAACGTCTTCGACTACAGTTCGGGCATCAATGGCGACGCCTACACCTTCGAGCACTACACCAGCCTGTTGGGCGATCCGTACTTCTACGAAATCTTTTTGCGCACCTTCTGGATCAGCGCCCTGACCACCCTCCTGTGCGTGCTGATCGGCGTGCCCGAGGCATACATCCTCAGCCGCATGGGCGCACCGTGGCGCTCGATTTTCCTGATCCTGATCCTCACGCCGCTGCTGATTTCAGTGGTGGTGCGCGCCTTCGGCTGGAGCTTGTTGCTCGGTGCCGACGGCCTGGTCAACCAGGCCCTGCAAGCCTTCGGCGGTGCGCCGATGAAGCTGCTCTATACGCCGTTCGCCGTGGTCATCGCCCTGGTCCACGTGATGTTGCCGTTCATGATCATTCCCGTCTGGACCTCGCTGCAGAAACTCGACCCGGCCGCCGAACAGGCCGCGCTGTCCCTGGGGGCGAGCCAGTTCACGGTGATCCGCAAAGTGGTGTTGCCGCAGATCATGCCCGGCGTGCTGTCCGGCACGCTGATTGTGTTCGGCCTTGCCGCCAGCTCCTTCGCGATTCCCGGCCTGCTCGGCGGACGGCGCTTGAAGATGGTCGCTACGTTGATCTACGACCAGTACCTGTCGGAGCTGAACTGGCCGATGGGCGCCGCCATTGCCGTCGCGCTGCTGCTGCTCAACCTGCTGATCATGCTGTCGTGGAACCGGATGATCGAAGGCCGCTACAAGAAGTCACTGGGGTAATGGGTCATGTCTAGAAACGGTCCTTTCGCATTGCTGTTCCACGCCTTGGTGGTGGTCTTCATGCTCGCGCCGCTGGTAGTGGTCTGCCTCGTCGCCTTCACCCCGGAAAACACCCTGAGCCTGCCGACCACCGAGTTTTCCCTGCGCTGGTTCCGCGCGGTGTTCGAGCGCGCGGATTTTGTCGACGCGTTCTACAACAGCCTGGTCCTGGCGTTCTGCGCGGCCTCGCTGGCGACCTTGATCGCGGTGCCGGCGGCCCTGGCGATCACCCGGCTCGAGTTCCCGGGGCGGGACTTCTTCAACGGCCTGTTCCTGTCGCCGATCATCATTCCGCACCTGGTGCTGGGGGTCGCATTGCTGCGCCTGTTTGCCCTGATGGGCGTGAACGGCAGCTTCGCCTGGCTGATCTTCGCTCATGTGCTGGTGATCACGCCCTATGTGCTGCGCCTGGTGCTGGCCTCGGCCATCGGCCTGGATCGCAGCGCCGAACAGGCCGCGCAATCGTTGGGGGCCGGACGCTTCACGCTGTTCCGGCAAATCACCTTGCCGATGATCCTGCCAGGGGTGGCCGGGGGCTGGCTGCTGGCGTTCATCAACAGTTTCGATGAAGTCACGCTATCGATCTTCGTCACCTCGCCGGCCACGCAAACCTTGCCGGTGCGCATGTACGTGTACGCCACCGAATCCATCGATCCGATGATGGCGGCGGTGTCGGCGCTGGTCATCGGGCTCACCGCGCTGACCATGATTCTGCTCGACCGGGTCTATGGCCTGGATCGGGTCCTGGTAGGCAAACAATGAGGGTGTCATGGCACTGCTGAAACGACTGGCCGAAGGCGACCGCCCGGCCCTGGACTTCACCCTCGATGGCCAGCCCGCCACCGGGCTGCTGGGGGACACGCTACTGACCGCCGTACTGACTTGCAGCGAACACCTGCGCGGCAGTGACTTCAGCGCCGAGCCCCGTGCCGGTTTCTGCCTGATGGGCGCCTGCCAGGACTGCTGGGTGCGCCTGGGCGACGGCCGCCGCGTACGTGCCTGTTCGACGCTGCTCGAAGCCGGGCAACACATCAACCGCGAACCGGGGCGCCAGGTATGAACACGCTCGACAGGCATGGCCTCATCGCGAGCAAGCTCGCTCCCACAGGGGAGCTGCGGCGTGCACAAAACCAACATCCACAGCCGATCCAATGTGGGAGCGAGCTTGCTCGCGATAGCGGTCGGTCAGGCAACAGCAATGTCGACTGGCCCAGCCTTATCGCGAGCAAGCTCGCTTCCACAGGGGGGTTGCGGCGTGCACAAAACCAACATCCGCAGCCGATCCAATGTGGGAGCGAGCTTGCTCGCGATAGCGGCTTCAATAGCGCCACTAAGCCCACTGCATCACCAACGAGGTGGCCATGAAACCCATAGCCATCATCGGCGCCGGCCCGGCCGGTATCCGTGCCGCGCAAACTCTGGTCGCCCACGGCCTGTATCCCGTCCTGCTGGACGAAGCCCCCCGCGGTGGCGGGCAGATCTATCGGCGCCAACCGGCCCATTTCAAGCGCTCGCCTGACAAGCTCTATGGCTTCGAAGCCCACAAGGCCAACGCCATCCACCAGACCCTCGACGCATTGCGCGAACAGCTCGATTACCGTCCCGACACCCTGGTGTGGAACGCCGAGGCCGGCCTGCTCGATACCCTGCATGAAGGCCGCGCCGGCCGCCTCGAGTACGCCAGCGTGATCGTCGCCACCGGCGCCACCGACCGGGTCCTGCCCGTACCGGGGTGGACCCTGCCCGGGATATACAGCCTGGGTGCGGCGCAGATCGCCCTGAAATTCCAGGGTTGCGCCATTGGCGAACGGGTGGTGTTCGCCGGCAGCGGTCCCTTGTTGTATCTGGTGGCCTATCAATACGTCCGGGCCGGCGCCCAT
Source organism: Pseudomonas sp. Soil_N_39 (assembly GCF_057655955.1). Lineage (NCBI taxonomy): Bacteria > Pseudomonadati > Pseudomonadota > Gammaproteobacteria > Pseudomonadales > Pseudomonadaceae > Pseudomonas > Pseudomonas sp. Soil_N_39. The sequence continues at coordinate 16,306 of NZ_JBDGLI010000007.1, read as the reverse complement.
GTGGTCGCCGTCCTCGACAGTTCGCCCTTTAGCGCCCAAGTCCGCGCCCTGCCCAGCCTGCTGGCACAACCGGCCACCCTCGCCAAGGGCCTCTACTACCGCGCCTGGCTGGCCGCCCGCGGCATCGCCGTGCATCAAGGCGCAAGCCTGGCGCGTCTCGATGGAGAACGCCGGGTGCAGTCGCTGCAATGGCGCAACGCAAGCGGCGAACACACCCTCGACTGTGACGCGGTGGCCTTCGCCCACGGCTTGCGCAGCGAAACTCAACTGGCCGACCTGCTGGGCTGCGCGTTTGCCTGGAACGCCCTCAACCGCGCCTGGTTGCCCCACCGGGACCGCGCCGGGCGCAGCAGCGTGCCGGGGATTTACCTGGCCGGTGACGGTGCCGGGATCATGGGCGCCGACGCGGCGGAAATGGCCGGTGAACGGGCGGCCTTGGCCTTGCTCGAAGACCTCGGCTACTCGACCGACCCGCAACGTTGCACGCAACTGGAACAAACCCTTGAACGCATCGGCCAGTTCCGCGAAGGCCTGGAGCGCGCGTTTGCCTTTCCTGAAAACTGGGCCGCCGACGCTGCCGATCACCTGATGATCTGCCGCTGCGAAGAAGTCAGCGCTGGCGACATCCGCCGGGTGGTGGGCGAAGGCCATTGGGAGATCAATCGGGTCAAGGCCCATTGCCGGGTCGGCATGGGCCGCTGCCAGGGGCGGATGTGCGGCACCGCCGCCGCGGAAATCATAGCCTGCGAAAGTGGCCGCGCCGTCTCCAGCATCGGCCGCTTGCGGGCCCAGGCGCCGATCAAACCCGTGCCGTTCGGCCTGGAGGTCGAGCCATGATCGAAGTGGATGCAGTGATCATTGGTGGCGGCATCGTCGGCGCCTCGGCCGCGTTGTTCCTGAGCCAGGCCGGACGCCGGGTGGCGTTGTTGGAACGCGACTTCTGCGGCTCACACTCCAGCGGCGTGAACTACGGTGGCGTGCGTCGCCAGGGCCGACCGCTGTCGCAACTGCCGTTGTCGCAACGGGCCCATGAAATCTGGTGCCAGTTGCCCCAATTGATCGGCATCGACGGCGAGTACCAGCGCAGCGGTCATTTGAAGCTGGCCCGCAGCGCTGAGGACCTGCAAGCGCTGCACGACTACGCCGTCGCCAGCCAAGGCTTTGGCCTGGATTTGCAACTGCTCGATCACACGGCCCTGCGCGCGCGTTTTCCATGGGTCGGCGCCGTCGCAGTGGGGGCGTCGCTGTGCCCGGACGACGGCCATGCCAATCCGCGCCTGGTGTCCCCAGCCTTTGCCCAAGCCGCTCGCCGCCAGGGTGCGCAAGTCCACGAACAATGCGCCGTCAGCAACGTTGTACATGATGGCCAGCGCTTCGCCGTGCACACCGCAACAGGTCTGACGTTTCACGCGCCCTGGCTGCTGAACTGCGCCGGAGCCTGGGCCAGCCAGTTCGCCGCGCAATTCGGCGAAGCGGTGCCGATGCACGCCGGGCACCCGGCGATGCTGGTCACCGAACCCTTGCCCTTGGTCATGGACGCCAGCACCGGCGTCGAGGGGGGCGGTATCTACGCCCGCCAGGTCTCGCGCGGTAATTGCGTGCTGGGCGGCGGCCAAGGCTTTGCATTGGACACCGCTCGCGCCCGGCCCGGCCAGAACGCCGTGCTGGAGATCCTGCGCCAGGCCGTCGAGCTCTACCCATTCCTGGAAGGCGCCCAGGCGATTCGTACCTGGAGCGGCACCGAAGGTTACCTGCCCGATCGTCAACCGGTGATCGGCCACAGCAGCACCCAGCCCGGTCTGTTGCACGCATTCGGCTTTGCCGGCGCGGGCTTCCAGATCGGCCCGGCGGTGGGCCAGGCGCTCACCGAGATCATCTGCAGCGGGGCTTCGACCACGCCGCTGGATGCGTTTTCCATCACCCGGTTTCACTCCATCTCCGTTGCTTGATAGAGGAAGGTCGCGCCAATGAATAACGTCAAACGCAGTGCACTGTTCGGTTTCTGCTCGCTGGGTTGCGCTTGCCTGGGCGCCCTGCTCCCGGCTACCCAGGCGTTGGCCGAGCCGACGCTTTACCTGGGCATGAACGGCGGCACCATGGAGCGGCTCTACGCCGACAAGGTCTTGCCGGCTTTCGAGAAAGCCAACAACGTCAAAGTGGTCATCGTACCCGGCACCTCCGCCGACATCCTGGCGAAGGTCCAGGCCAGCAAAGGCAACCCGCAAATGCACGTGATGTTCCTCGACGACGGCATCATGTACCGCGCCATCGCCATGGGGCTGTGCGACAAGCTCGAGGACAGCCCGACCCTGGCGCAGATCCCGGCCAAGGGGCGTATCAAGGATCAGGCCGTGGCCGTCAGCCTCGGGGTGACAGGGCTGGCCTACAACACCCGGCTGTTCAAGGAAAAAGGCTGGAATACGCCCACTTCATGGATGGACCTGGCCGATCCACGCTTCAAGGACAAAGTGGTGTTCCAGTCGATGGCCTCCTCCACTTTTGGCCTGCACGGCTTTTTGATGTTCAACCGGATCCAGGGCGGCAGCGAAACCGACGTCGAGCCGGGCTTCAAGGCGTGGCCGAACACGGTGGGGCGCAACGTGCTGGAGTACATCCCAAGCTCGGCGAAGATATCCGAAATGCTGCAGACCGACGAAGCGGCGCTGTTCCCGCTGACGCCGACCCAGGTGACCGCGTTGAAACTCAAGGGCATGCCAGTGGAATATGCCCAGCCGAAGGAAGGCGCCGTAGTCCTCAACGTCGCCGAATGCGCCATCGCCCAAAACACCCAGCCGGAACTGGCGCAAAAGCTCGCCGCTTTCCTGCTGACCCCGCAAGCCCAGGCCATTGCCCTGGAAGAAGGCGACCAGATCCCTTCCAACCCCAACACCCCGACCACCGACAAGACTCGTGGCCAGGTGGAAGCGATGAAGCAATACCTGGAAACAGCGATTGCCGTGGATTGGGACCAGGTCAACGAACAACGCCCGGCCTGGAACGCCCGCTGGAACCGCAGCATCGAGCGCTAGAGCGATCGACTGTGGCGAGGGGAGCAACACTGCTGTGGGAGCATGGCTTGCCCGCGATGCAGACGGCGCGGTCTCTGAGAAAACGAGGCGCCTGCATCGCGGGCAAGCCTTGCTCCCACAGATAAATCCCCTCGCCACAGGGTGTTGTACTGAGCTGATTATTGGTTAACTGTCTGGCTATGGGCGCCAGAGCCTCCCCTTGACCAACAGCGAACCCTCCCATGCACACCCTCGCCCAACTCCGCGCCGGCCAGCTCTCAGGCATCACCCGACTGGACCTGGCCTGCGGCTTGACGGAGTTTCCCCGGGAAATCTTCGAACTGGCCGATTCCCTCGAGATTCTCAACCTCAGCGGCAATCAGTTGGACTCGCTGCCCGACGACCTGGATCGGCTGCCCCACCTGCGCGTGCTGTTCTGTTCGGACAACCGTTTCACCGAACTGCCCGAATGTCTGGGCCGTTGCAGCGCGTTGACCATGGTCGGCTTCAAGGCCAACCGCATCACCCGTGTCACGGGCGACGCGCTGCCACCCCGGTTGCGCTGGCTGATCCTGACCGACAACGACATCAGCCAGTTGCCGGATGAACTGGGCCAACGCCCACACCTGCAAAAACTGATGCTGGCCGGCAACCGTTTGCAGCAGTTGCCGGCGAGCCTGGGCCAGTGTCATCGCCTGGAACTGCTGCGCATTGCCGCCAACCAACTGACCGAACTGCCGCAATGGTTGCTGGAGCTGCCGAGCCTCAGTTGGCTGGCCTACGCCGGTAACCCGCTGGAAACCCAGGCCGATGCCGCAGCCTTGAACACCACAACGCCCATCGATTGGTCGCAACTGGCGCTGCGACGACAACTGGGCGAAGGCGCTTCCGGGGTGATTCACCAAGCGCTCTGGCAGGCGCCCGACCAGGTGGCGCGAAGCGTCGCGGTGAAGTTGTACAAAGGCCAGATGACCAGCGACGGCTCGCCCCTGCATGAAATGCATGCCTGCATCACGGCCGGTCGACACCCGAACCTGATCGACGTATTGGGTCAGATCGCCGGGCACCCCGAGCGACAGGACGGGCTGGTCATGGCCCTGGTCGAGCCCAGCTACCGCAACCTCGCCGGGCTGCCGAGCCTGACGTCATGCACTCGCGACGTGTACGCCGATGAACTGCGCCTGAGCGCCCCGGTGGCCTTGCGCATCGCCCACGGCATCGCCTCGGTGGCGGCACACTTGCACCGCCAGGGCATCACCCATGGGGATCTGTACGGGCACAACATCCTGTGCAACGACCAAGGCGATTGCCTGCTGGGGGACTTTGGCGCGGCGTCGTTCCACGCCACTACGGACACCGTGCAAACCCGCGCACTGCAGCGCATCGAGGTACGGGCCTTCGGGATTTTGTTGGGGGAATTGCTGGCGCGAATCGAACCGGGGCTCAGTGCTGAGGAACTGGCAGCGTTGCAGGATCTGCAAGCGCGTTGCTGTCAGCCGGATGTACTGGCACGGCCAGGGTTTAATGAGATTGAAAGGTTGCTGAGCGAGTTCAAACACATCGACTAAACCAGCCCCCAAACTAACAAGCACGCCGCCTATTGTGGCGAGGGGATTTATCTGTGGGAGCAAGGCTTGCCCGCGATGCGGACACCTCGTTTTCTCAGAGACCGCGTCGTCTTCATCGCGGGCAAGCCTTGCTCCCACAGAGTGAACCGCACCCTGGGATAAATCCCCTCGCCACAGGGGGTGTAGTGCTTAACCGGCCAACCCGACAAACATGTCCTGCACGTCATCGTGGTTATCGAGGCCTTCAAGGAAGGCTTCGACTTCAGCCATCTGCTCGTCGGTCAGCCCGCTGACCGGGTTCTTCGGCTGGTAGCCCAACTTGGCCGACAGCACAGTAAAGCCCTGCTCCGGCAACGCCTTCTGTACCGCATCGAGGTCGGCAGGATCGGTGAGGAATAACGTGGCGCCGTCTTCGCCCGGCTCGAAATCCTGGGCACCGGCCTCGATGGCGGCCATTTCCGGATCGGCGTCCGGGCTGTCCGGCGCGGCTTCGATCATGCCGACATGGTTGAAGTCCCACGCCACCGAACCCGAGGCGCCCAGTTGGCCCTTGCGGAACGCGACGCGAATTTCGGCGACGGTACGGTTGATGTTATCAGTCACGCATTCAACGATCAGCGGCACCTGGTGCGGCGCGAACCCTTCGTAGGTGACGCGGTGGTATTGCACGGTTTCGCCGAGCTGGCCTGAACCTTTCTTGATCGCACGTTCCAGGGTCTCGCGGGGCATCGAGGCCTTCTTCGCCTGCTCGACCACCAGTCGCAAGTGCGCGTTGGTCGCGGTATCAGCTCCGTTGCGCGCGGCAATGGTGATTTCTTTCACCAGTTTGCCGAAGATCTTGCCCTTGGCGTTGGCAGCCGCTTCTTTGTGTTTAACCTTCCACTGTGCGCCCATTACTCACTCTCTTGTCTGACGCGCCGAGACATCTGCCGGCCGGCGCTGTGGCGCAAGTTTATACGGCCTAAACCGGCTGATCGACCAAAAAATTCACCCTACCGAATCGACATTTTCACAGTGTGTTGTAGGGCTTTTCTGAAATAGCGGCTCGCAAGCACCGTTCCTTCCCGTGGTTTCGTACCCTCTGCGCCTCTGTCCCTGCCAGTAGGAGGCGCAATGCGCAACGACACGGAAAGTCCCTTCAGCCTGACGCTCACGCAAAACGACCTGCAGTTGCAAGTCTTGCGTTTTAATGGCCGAGAAGCCCTCAACCAGCCGTACCGCTTCGACCTCGAACTGATCGGCCTGGCCCCGCCGATAAATCCCGACCTGCTACTGGGGCATCCGGCCTTCCTGCGCCTGGACGGTGAATCGGGCATCCATGGGATTGTCCACAGCGTCAGCCTGAGTGCTTCGGCCCCGCGACGCATCGGCTATCGCCTGACGTTGGTTCCCTACCTGCAGCAACTGGAACAAGGCCCGCGGCGTCGGGTTTTCCATCGGCTCAGTGTGGTGCAGGTGCTGCAACGCCTGCTGGAAGACCATGCCCTGCCCGCCGACAGTTACCGTTTCGAGCTGCCCCATGGGCAGTACCCATGTCGCCCATTCTGCATCCAGTACGACGAAAGCGACCTGACCCTCCTGCAACGGCTGTGCGAGGAGGAAGGCATTCATTACCACTTCGAGCACGCCCTCCAGGGCCACGTCCTGGTGTTCGCCGAAGACCCGAAGAGTTTCCCCGCGCGCCCCATCGAGCTGCCCCTGCACCCGAACGACAAACTGATACCGACCATCAAGCGCGTGTATTTGCGCCACCACGCGATGATGCCTGGCTTGCCTGTCGGGTTCAGTGACCGGGCCACGACCGAAACCGAAGTCTCGGCGGAGAATCAACCCCTTGAGCAGATCGATCATGAAGCCCAGCGAGGCAACCCCGCCTTGATTCACCGTTACCAGGCCGGACGCCGCCATCTGGAACGGTTGCGCTGTCGGCAACGGGAAATCCATGGCCACAGTGATCAACCGGCCCTGCACGGCGGCGACATCGTGCAGATCAGCGAACACCCGGTTTCCACCTTCAACGATCAATGGCTGATCACCGAGGTCCAGCACCGCGGGCGGCAGTTTTCGATCCTGGAACCGGACCTGCCCGCCACGCCCTCGGCCCGTGACTACCGTAACCGGTTCACCGCCATTCCCTGGTCCACCGTGTTCAGGCCGGCCCTCAAGCATCCCAAGCCGCGCATTCCCGGGTATCACCTGGCCCATGTACTCGGCCATGCCGGCCAGCCGGCCCAACCCGATGAACGCGGCCAAGTGAGTGTCAGCCTCTGGGCGCCGGACCAGGAAGGCATCACGCTGCCCGTATCGCGACTGACGCTGGGCGACAGCCCTTCCCTGATAGCGGGCAGCGAAGTGCTGGTGAGTTTTCTCGATGGCGACCCCGACCGACCGGTGCTGTGCCCAGGGGCGGTCGATACCGGCGCAGGACACGCCGCTGCCCCACCGAAACCGTCCCGTGGCAATCACGATGCCGGGCTGCTGTTGGACTGGCTGTTGAACCCGCCCGACTTCACACCCTGATCCTGCCCTTTTGGCTTCTTGCCAGCAAACCTGATCTGGCTCATGCAAACCCAGCGAAACGGGCTTACAGTAAAGACACAACGCCGCGCTAGACGGCGCTCTACCCTGATTGTTGGAGATACCCGCAATGCCCTGGAAAAACTCGGAAAACCGCTACAGTACCGTCACGGTAACCCTGCACTGGCTGATGCTGGTCCTGCTGGCCGTGGTTTATGCCTGCATTGAGTTGCGGGGAATTTTTCCCAAGGGCAGCGGCGGCCGGACATTGATCAAGGAAGCGCATTTCATGCTCGGCCTGACGGTGTTCCTGTTGGTTTGGCTGCGCCTGTTCGCCCGCAGCATGGGCAAGGCACCGGGGATTTTCCCGGCATCACCTGCCTGGCAAACCGTCCTTGCCCGCCTGATGCACTGGGCGCTGTACCTGTTCATGATCGCCATGCCGCTGCTGGGCTGGCTGATCACCAGCGCCGAAGGACACCAGGTGATGTTCTATGGTTTCGATTTGCCGTTGCTCGTTGATCAAGACAAGGATTTTGCCAAGCAACTGGAAGGCTGGCACGTGCTCGGCGGCACCATCGGCTATTGGCTGATCGGCCTGCATGCCTTGGCGGGGCTGTATCACCATTACGTGGTGCGCGACAACACGCTGTTGCGGATGATGCCCAAACGCGGCTGATCGTCCGTTAATCGAACCCTCGGCGGCCTTGCAAACCGCCGGTGTGGACAAAGACCAGGCGGGTGCCGGGGGCAAAGCCTCCCGCCTCGACCCGCGCCTTGAGCAGCATCAAGGCCTTGCCGGTGTACAACGGCTCCAGTTCGATGGCCGCCGTGGTTTCGATGAAGTCGGTGAGTTCGGCATCGACCCGGGCGAAACCGCCACGGCTGCCGTCGAACAATTCATAACACGGGCTGGAAAGCTCCGCCTCCGCCACGATGCGCTCGACCTGCTGGGCCACGCCATGGTCCGGGGGCACCGCCAGCACGCCGTAGACCGGGCGCTCGCCCGCTTCGGCCAGCACCAGTCCGGCCAGCGACGTTCCAGTTCCGCAGGCCAGCCACCAGCCGTGATAATCCGCCCACCCCAATGTCACTAATTGCTCACGAACACTGGCCGCCCACGTCATGCAACCTTGTGCCCCAGGTAATCCTGAACCACCCTCGGGCACCGGGTGCAAATGTGGATAGCGGATCAGCCACGGCCCCCAGAAATCCGCTGCGTGCCGCTCTCGGTATCCGCCATAACCCAACCAGTGCAGGTCCATGCCGAACGCTTTCAGGTCGCGCACCGTCGGCGTGTCCTGGGGATGACCGCGCAACAGCCCGGCCGTGGGAAAGCCGAAGCGCTTGCCGGCCGCCGCCAGCGCATGCAAATGGTTGGAATAGGCCCCGCCCAGGCTCATGACCCCTTCGGCACCGGCCTCATGGGCGGCGCGCAGATGATGGACCAGCTTGAACCACTTGTTGCCGCTGATCAGCGGATCGATCCGGTCCAGGCGCAACACCGCCACTTCGACACCGGCACGGGCGAGCCAGTCCATGTGAAGAGGTTCGAGTCGGGGTTGGGGGTGCCAGTCGAGGGCGGGAAGCAGCATGGCGGCAGGCCTGGGAAAAGATGCCGGCATCTTAGCAGCTTGCCGGCCGGTGACTTCAGGTGCACCACCACCCTACTGTGGGAGCGAGCTTGCTCGCGATAGCGGTTAGTCAGCAGCATGAATGTTGACTGACCTGCCGCTATCGCGAGCAAGCTCGCTCCCACAAGGTTTTTGCTGGGATTGTGCCTTACAACTGCGCCGCCAACCGCGAGCCCTGGTTAATCGCCCGCTTGGCGTCCAGCTCCGCCGCCACGTCGGCACCGCCGATGAGGTGAACCGTCTGCCCCGCCGCTTCCAGGCCTTCCTGCAACTCGCGCAGCGGATCCTGGCCGGCGCAGATCACGATATTGTCCACGGCCAGCACCTGCGGCTCGCCGGCTTCACCGATACGAATGTGCAGGCCGTCATCGTCGATCTTCAGGTACTCGACGCTGTTGAGCATCTGCACCTGCTTGTTCTTCAGGCCCGTGCGGTGAATCCAGCCGGTGGTCTTGCCCAGGCCGTCACCGACCTTGGAGGTCTTGCGTTGCAGCAGGAACACCTGGCGCGCCGGTGCATGGGGTTCGGCCTTGATCCCGGCCACGCCGCCACGAGCCTCAAGGTGCGTGTCAATACCCCACTCCTTCCAGAACGCCTCACGGTCCTGGCTGGTGGCAACGCCTTGGTGCACCAGGAATTCCGACACGTCGAAGCCAATCCCTCCGGCACCGATCACCGCGACACTGCGGCCCACTGGCTTGCGTTCGAGGATCACGTCCAGGTAGCTCAACACCTTGGCATGCTCCACCCCAGGAATCGCCGGCACGCGTGGGGCGATGCCGGTAGCGAGGATGATCTCGTCGTAACCGCCAGCCACCAATTGCGCCACATCCACCCGGGTGTCGAGGCACAGCTCGACATGGCTGGTCTGCAATTTGCGCTTGAAGTAGCGTAGGGTTTCGAAAAACTCTTCCTTGCCCGGCACGCGCTTGGCAACGTTGAACTGGCCACCGATTTCACTGGCCGAATCGAACAGCGTCACTTGGTGCCCACGCTCGGCCGCCACCGTGGCTGCGGACAACCCCGCCGGGCCGGCACCGACCACAGCGATTTTCTTCACCTGGGTCACCGGCAGGTAGTTCAGCTCGGTTTCGTGGCAGGCCCGCGGGTTGACCAGGCAACTGGTGAGCTTGCCGCCAAAAGTATGGTCCAGGCACGCCTGGTTGCAGCCGATGCAGGTGTTGATTTCATCGCTGCGACCGGCAGCGGCCTTGTTGACGAACTCCGGGTCGGCCAGGAACGGCCGCGCCATGGAGACCATGTCGGCATCGCCTTCGGCCAGGATCTGCTCGGCCACTTCCGGGGTGTTGATGCGGTTGGTGGTGATCAGCGGGATATTCACCGAACCGCGCAGCTTGGCCGTGACTTTGCTGAACGCCGCCCGCGGAACCTTGGTGGCAATGGTGGGAATTCGTGCTTCGTGCCAACCGATACCGGTGTTGATGATCGTCGCGCCGGCCTGCTCGATGGCCTTGGCCAACAGGACGATTTCGTCCCAGGTGCTGCCGCCTTCCACCAGATCGAGCATCGACAGACGAAAAATGATGATGAAGTTCAGGCCTACCGCTTCGCGCACCCGGCGGACGATTTCCACCGGCAGACGCATACGGTTTTCATAGCTGCCGCCCCAACGGTCGGTGCGGTGGTTGGTATGGGCCGCCAGGAACTGGTTAATGAAATAACCTTCCGAACCCATGATCTCGACGCCGTCGTATTCGGCCTTCTGGGCCAGGACCGAGCAGGTAACGAAATCGCTGATCTGCTTCTCGATGCCCTCCTCGTCCAGTGCCTTGGGCTTGAACGGGTTGATTGGCGCCTGGATCGCGCTCGGTGCCACTTGCTTGGGGCTGTAGGCGTAGCGCCCGGCATGGAGAATCTGCATGCAGATCTTGCCGCCGGCCTCGTGTACGGCCCGGGTCACGATCTGGTGCTTGAACGCCTCTTCTTCCGTGGTCAGCTTTGCGGCGCCCGAGTAGACACCGCCCTCGTCGTTCGGCCCGATCCCACCGGTGACCATCAGGCCCACGCCGCCCCGGGCGCGCTCGGCAAAGTAGGCTGCCATGCGTTCGAAGCCACCGGGTTTCTCTTCCAGCCCGGTGTGCATCGAGCCCATCAGGGTACGGTTGCGCAACGTGGTGAAACCCAGGTCCAGCGGGGCCAGCAGGTGCGGGTAATGAGAGGCGGTCATCGGTAGCTCCACAACGGGCGATCACGGAAAAAAGCGCAAGCTCTGCGGCTTGCGTCTGTCATGGCTCACAGCGTAAGAGTCAGGGTGCGGGCGCTCAATGACCGTAACTGACAACTTAATGATCCAAATGTGCAAGACGCCGATCAGTCGTGGGTGACTCTCAGCGGGGTGAGCCAGTCCTATCAACGCTGGCTCAGGTGCTCAACCCAACAATAACGCTAATCACACGGTTGTCATTGCATGCATCCCCAACGAAAAATGCTGCACAACGAGTTGCACGCCCGCCCGTCGTTGTATTTCGACGAACCGGCCCACGTCTTCCACCTGGCGTTTCTGGGCGACAACGGCCAGTGCAACGCGCTGCTTGAGCGACTGAGCCCTGATACCGTCACAGCGGAAGCCGCGCAAGGCATCACCCGCCTCGAAGGCCATCCACTCAAGTGGGAGCGCCATGCCGAGTTCTTCACCCTGACCCTGGTCGTGCCGGCCAGCAGCGATGAGTTGCAATGGACAACGCTGCCCGAAAGCCTTGCCCGAGGTATCGAGGGTCACGCCCAGCACCTCATCAATGCCGTTCAGGTGGTGGTTCGCGCAGAAGCCAGTCTCGACCTGCCCAGCTACGGTTTCAAGGACCCTTGCGGCTCATGTGTGGGTGGTGGCGATGCGGTGGTCTGGAGCGATTTTCGCCTGACCGAGGATGGCACCAATCGCCTGCTGTTCATCAACCGACGGCTCAACGCTTATCGCCAGGGCCGCATGATCCGGCGCCTGCTGGAAATCGAGACCTACCGGATGATGGCGTCCTTGTCGCTGAATATCGCCAAGGCACTGGACCCGCAACTGAATGAATTCGATCGCACCCTGGTGAGCCTGTCCGAACGCAACGCCAATGCCAGCGGTGTGCACGCCAAGGCGCTGCTGGAGGACATTGCCCTGCTGTCTCGCCAGGTGGTCAGCAGCACGGTCAGGAATCGCCACCGATTCAGCGCGACCCGCGCCTACGCACAACTGGTGTTCGAGCGCCTGGGGGAGTTGCGTGAAAGTCACCTGGGGGACTGCCAGCGACTGGGCGTGTTCATCGAACGGCGTTTCAAGCCCACGGTGCGTTATTGCGCAGCCACCGAACAGCGCCTCGAACAACTGGCCATGAGCGTCGCCAACCTGGGTGACCTGCTGCAAGCCCGCGTGCAAGTCGAGATGGAAGACCAGAACGCCGAGATCCTGCGCAGCCTCAATGCCCGCGCCGATGCCCAGATCAAGATCCAGCGCGCGGTGGAAGGCTTGTCGATCATTGCCATCACCTACTACCTGATCAACCTGTTCAAGTTGGTCTACAGCGGGTTGCACACCTTGGGCGCAAACCTCTCGGCCCGCGAAGCGCTGCTGGGCATGACGCCGCCGGTGCTGTTGATCATGCTGCTGATTCTGATCCGAATCAGGAAGGCCAAAAACCACTAGCGCGCCTTGCCAGCGCAGAGAGCGTCCAAGGGGTCTTTGGACGACTTGGCGTTTACTTGCCGTGCGCACAAATCAGCTCCCGAGCTTCGCTAATCCCTTGTTTTACCGTACCCTGCCCCGTAGCTCCTGATGAAAAATCACGAACCTGCACACGGCCGCTGACTGTTCCCCCATGCGCAAATTTCTGTACCTGCTGTTTTCACTGGCCTTGATTGCCGCCCTGGTCACCTACGCACTGTGGACGACCGAGCGTCCGGCGGGTCACTACCTGTCAGACCTGCGCATCAACCTGGCGGTCGACCAGGGCACGCCCGCCGACCGCGGCAACCTGCTGGGTATCCAGCCCGAACTGTTCCCCACCGACTACCAGAGCCCCGAGCGCCTGCACCGCAAGCTGGCGGCCTATCTGCAAGCGGCTCGCGACATGGGCTTTCTCAATGCCAAAACCGTGGTGGTGCTGCCCGAGCACATCGGTACCTGGCTGATGGTCGGCGGCGAAAAAGACGAGTTGTACCAGGCCACGACTCTGAAGGAAGCCATGCACTGGCTGGCGGTCAGCAATCCGCTGGCGTTCATCCAGGCGCTGGTCAGCGCTCAAGGCGATAACCGACTGGACGATGCCTACCTGCGCATGAAAGCCGAACGCATGGCCCATGACTATCAAGCGCTGTTCGGTGGGCTGGCCAAGGAGTTCGGCGTAACCCTGGTGGCAGGCTCCATCGTGCTGCCCGAGCCCAGCGTCAGCGAAGGCGAGCTGAAGATCGGCCGTGGCGCGTTGTACAACAGCAGCCTGGTGTTTGGCAGCGATGGCCGGCCGATTGGCCAGCCACAACGCCAGCGACATCCGGTATTTGAACAGCGGGATGTACTGGGCGCCGAACAGCCAGCCGCTCCCCTCGTCATCGACACCCCAGCCGGACGCCTGGGTGTGCTGATCGGCAGCGACAGTTGGTACCCGCTCCACTACCGGCAGCTCAACGAACAGGGTGCGCAACTAATCGCAGTGCCTGCCTTCGTCATCGGTCGCGGCGCCTGGGACAAACCCTGGAGCGGTTATAAAGGCCTGTCCACACCGAGCGAAGTGAGCCTCAAGCCCGGTGAAGTGAGCGAGGGGCAAGCCTGGCATCGCCTGACACTGACCGGCCAATTGCCCATCAGCCACGCCCGGGGCGGCATCAGCGTGTTCCTGCGTGGCCAGTTCTGGGACAGCGGCAGCGCCGGCCAGAGTTTCATCAGCCACAACGGGCAACACTTTCCCGATGGCGAAGTCCGTGGCGCGCGCCTGCTGAACCTGTGGTTGTGAACATGAAACCGCAGCCGATGCGCCTGGGGGACCTGTCAGTGGGCTTCGTCCATAGCCTGGCTGACGCGGTCGCCAGCCATGGGCAAGACCCCAAGCCTTTGCTGGAACAGTACGGCCTCGATGCCGCGCGCCTGGCCGAGCCCGGAGCACGCCTGTCGATCCCACGCTACATGCGCCTGGGCCACGCCGCGATTCAACAGACCCAAGACCCGGCCCTGGGCCTGCGCATGGGCCAGCTCGGGCGCTTGAGCCAGGCCGGGCTGGCGGGCGTTACCGCCGCCCAGGCGCCGACCGTGCGCGAGGCGGCCCGCTGCATGACCCGCTTCGAGCCGCTGTATGGTTCCAACTATCGCGGCCAGTCGAGTTTCCATGAGGATGCCCGCGGCGCCTGGCTACGGTTCTATTCCATCAGCCCCTATAACGCCTACAACCGCTTCGTCGTGGACTCGATCATTGCCGGCTGGCTGGCGCAATTGTCCAGCGTCAGCGGCGTCGCGCTGCGACCCGAACGCATCGAAATCGAATTCGAGGAGCCGGCGTACCTGGAAGCCTACCGCACCCTCGGTGACTGCCCGATCCAGTTTGGCGCCGAACAGAATCAACTGCGCCTGGACCTGGACAGCCTCGCCCAGCGCAACCCACAGCATTGCCCCAGCACCTGGCACTATCTGGTTCAGTTGTGTGAACGGGAACTGGAACAATTGACCCGCACCCGCAGCCTGCGTGAGCGCATCATCCAACTGCTGGGACCGTTGCTCAGCGGCGGCCGGGAACCCGACCTGGAAGAAGTGGCGACTCGCCTGAAGCTGCCGACCTGGACCCTGCGTCGCAAGCTGGCAGAGGAAGGCACGCAATTTCGCGCCATCCTCAACGACACCCGCCGAGACCTCGCCATGACCTACATACGCGATACCGAACTGGCGTTCGGCGAAATCGCCTACTTGTTGGGTTTTGCCTCAGCCGAGGCCTTTCAACGAGCCTTCAAGCGCTGGAACGACCAGACGCCTGGGGAGTTTCGTCGTAGTCACAGAGGGCACTGAGCTTCACGCTCTCTTACAACTCCGTTGCATCTTCGGCGGGTTCCAACGGGTCCAGTTCATAGGCCTGGTATTCCAGCAGCTCTTCCTGATAATCATCCATTACGTGTCCTTCCCCTGTCATTGAATCCAATGCCTGATGGCGCTGGCATCAGCATAAAGCTGCTTTATGAACAAAACATGAAGCAAAGGCTTCATGAATTAAACGTAGCACAGGGTCGGAAAATTACCGCGTGAAGTGTGACAGGGCGTAACGCCCCGCCACGGGACCTCAGGAGGCCGGAAGCGGCTGGATCGGCTCGCTCGGGGCCGGCAACGAGCTGGAAGGTGGTGGTGGCGGCGTCACGGTTTCCGTCGTCGGCGCAGACTCGAACGACTCAGGCGCAATCGGCGCGGGCTCGCTCGGTGGTGCGACGGGCTCCGACACCGCAGGAGCGGTTTCGGCAGGGGCCGGCGCAGCCTCCTCTACCGGCGTGGCTGCTGCGGGTGCAGGTGCAGGTGCAACAGGTTCCGACGCAGGTGCTGCAACGGGAGCCGGGGCCGGCATCAAGGCGGCCGGTTCAGCCTTGGTTTCCGGGATACCCAGTTCTGCCTTCGGCTTATCGGCGTTCTCAGCCTTCTCGGCAGCTTTCTTCGCTTCGGAGGGCAGGAACAGCTCCACCAGGGCAAAGAAGCGCTCATAGAACTTGGCCGCCGATACGGTTTCGCTGGCGACCTTGACCATCGAATCATCCGAGGAGCCGATCGGCATCGACACCGAACCCAGCACGCCCACACCCAGGCTGGCGGAGTTGTTGGTTTTCTTCAGGGCATAACGGTCCTGCAAGGCGTTGGCGAACATGGTCGCACGGTGTCCGGCACCGCCGTCCTCGGCACAGACCAGATTGAAACTGATCTCCATGTGGGTCTCGCCGGTCTGCTGGAAGCTCTTGTGGCCACTGACCAGCTTCGGATCGCTGCTGGTGATGATGTAGCCCTGGCTGAGCAACGCCCGCCGCCCGGCCTCGCAGGTCGCCGCGTCACTCACCGGGTACGTGCGCGAGAACGTGCCCGAATCATCGAAGTTCTCGTGCTCGTAAATGGCGGTTTTCTTCGACGAGCAACCGGCTGCGGCGGCCAGCACCAATGCAAGCCCGACGGTGCGCATGTGAAATGATTTGAACATTGAACATCCTGAGAGAAACGGTCCGGGGCGTATTGTGCAACAGAACGCGACCTGGCAGCGTGGCTAATCTTGTTTCAAGGGGGTTACAAGTTTACTGGCGGTTGTTTGCAGGAAAAAGACGCTGGTCCGGTAGAGCGACGAATACCCTGCTTTTGGGCAACAAGCAGATACAAAAACCTCCGGCGGTTTGGCTTAATTTTGTTCACTTGAGCCGTTAATGAAGATTTTGATATTCCGTTCCGAGAGGCGTGGTTTTTACTTGGATTGGTGTGTATATCCGTTTCTTCGGTAACGGCTGCTGGCGGTTCCGCTCTTACAGCGGGTCACTTTTGGAAGAGCGCCAAAAGTAACCAAATGTATGGTCAGCCCATCTCCTGCAACCACGGGCGATGAGCGGTAAAGCATGCTTGCACTAATGTATCCGGGCT